>SOIV01000147.1 GCA_004377005.1 Candidatus Aminicenantota bacterium
ACCATTCAAACATCGAAACAATTATTGAAACGGCCTGGAACTGGCATAGGAAATGTGCATAAAGCATGTAACGGGGTCAGACCTCTGGGATCAAGCCTCTGGGGTCAGGCCTTGTCACACGGAAATTTGTTCAATCAAAGGAAGAGAAACGCCTCTGCCCAATGGCAAGGCCTGACTCCGATAAAGACAATCAAAATGATGAGAACAAATCATCTTTCCAGGTGAGAAAAAAATTTATAAAGATCATTCCTAAAATCATCTCTAAAGGTTATTTACTTATAGGGGAATTTTTATTATTTTCAACTCGACGAAGTAGTTATGATCTGATGTCGCTTCTCATCAATACTGAGACGCGCCAGAAACGTTTTCTTTTACGGAGTGTAGGATGAACATAAACGACTTGCCGGAAGACAATGGAAGCTTATCACCTCTATATTTTTATCGTTACGCGCTGAAGGATTTAATGCAGGAATTCCTTTATATTCAAATGGAAGAGACTCAGAACATAAATCCAGTACAGACAAAATTCAGAAAATCCTCAATAGCCAATAAGCTTTCCAAAACTCAAGAATTATTTGACTCTAACCTCTTCAAATGTTATAAATTCTACCTTTAAGAAAAAATCTGATGAAAATGAAACATCTTTGCACAATCATTCTTATCACTTCATTTATCTTGCTATGGAGTTGTTCTTCTTCCTTGGATAGAATCCAAACCAATCCTTCATCAACTATCAATCAAGCTGATTCCGAAGAGCAGGCTTCGAGATCTAAAAAAGAAAAGAATCTAGACGGCAGTGAAACCCTTGCTCAAGAGAATGCTTCTTTCCAGGATGATCCCCTGTCCGTCCTCGAAGATGCTCTGTATGTCTACCAGGATAGCCAACTTGCTTGGGAAAAGGGAGATTTCGATACTGCGCTGGCAGCTCTGGATGATGCTTACAGCTTGATCTTAAAGCTCAACCTCCCCCCTGATTCCTCCCTCATCCAGGAAAAAAACGATCTCAGACTCCTGATCGCGCAAAGAATTCAAGAAATCTACGCTTCACAGCTAACAGCGGTCGGGAATAATCATCAAACCATTCCTCTTGTAGAAAATGAGCATGTCGAAAATCAAATAAAACTTTTCCAAAATGCAGAGAGAAAATTTTTCGAGCAGTCCTACAAACGCTCAGGACTCTACATGCAAATGATTCTTGAGGAATTGAGAAAGGCCGGGCTTCCAGAAGAGCTGTCCTGGGTTCCCCTTATTGAGAGCGGATTTCAAGTAAGAGCTTACTCCCGAGCCAGAGCCCTGGGTCCCTGGCAGTTCATATCTTCCACAGGGTACCGTTACGGTTTGAAGAGAGACCGCTGGATCGATGAAAGGATGGACCCCATAAAATCAACCAAAGCAGCTTTAAAATATCTGAATGATCTCCATTCTCATTTTGGCGACTGGACAACCGCTCTGGCCGCGTACAATTGTGGTGAGTATAAAGTCAAAAAGGTCATTCGTAACCAGCGCTTTAACTACCTCGACAACTTCTGGGATCTTTATCTTATGCTCCCTCGTGAGACTGCTAGCTTCGTTCCCCGTTTTATTGCAACCCTTCTTATAGTCAACGATCCTGAAAAATACGGCTTCAATCTTCCGACTCCCGATACTCCCTTAGAATTCGTAAGGCTTCCTATGAACAGCCCCATCAGACTTTCCTCCCTTTCTAAAGCTATGGGATTGAAAGAAAATGTACTATCCTCTCTTAATCCTGAACTGCGTCATGGTGCCACTCCAGGTTATGAATACGTTTTAAGAGTCCCCTTAGGCTTTGCCGAAAAAGCAATGATCGCTTTGAATACTCTTCCGACCTGGATTCCTCCAGAGGCTACCTATAGAATCCATCGTGTGCGAAGGGGAGAATCTCTCTCAATCATTGCCCAACGCTACAGGACATCTATCTCAGCCATTGCTCGATTGAATCGTTTGCGTCGTGTTGATCTCATCAAATCGGGGCAGAGGCTTAAAATTCCGGTTCGCGGAAGAAGCTATGCGTCATCTCCTCCTCCCAAACTTGTTAAAGAGGGGGAGAAGCTTATTTATATTGTAAGAAGAGGAGATTCTCTTTATAAAATCGCCAGCGCTTTTAGCACCACAGTTGGAAAGATAAAAAAGGATAACAGCCTTGAGAGCGACAAATTGGATGTCGGGCAGAAGATCGTCATCCAATCCTCGATACCCCAAGGAGCTACTATTTATACAGTTAGACGCGGTGATAGCCCATCTGGAATCGCCAACAAATATGGAATGAACCTCAGCATTTTGCTCAGTTTAAACAGCCTCAACTACAGATCAAAAATCTATCCTGGTCAAGAACTCTGGGTGGTTCCCAAGAAGCAAGGAAGCAATTAGCCTGATTTATTCAGGTTAGTCCTCTATTTAGCCTTAGGTTTGGCCTTTCCTTTTTCCTTTTTCTTCTTTGCTTTCTTCTCAAATTCGGAGCCTATGAGCTCAAGGATTGCCATCTCGGCCCCATCTCCTGCCCTCGGCCCGATCTTTACAATCCTCGTGTATCCTCCAGGTCTTTCGCTAAAACGAGGACCGAGCTCTTCAAAGAGCTTCTTTACGACAGGTTTTTTGTATATGAATCTTAAGGTTTGACGCTTGGCATGAAGAGTATCCTTTCTAGCTAAGGTAATCATCTTCTCGGCCAGAGGCCTTGTTGCTTTTGCCTTTGCTAAAGTCGTTCTTATACGCTCTTTTTCCAGAAATGAGGTCACAAGATTACGAAGCAAAGCACGCCTTTGCGCAGTGTTTCGCCTTAACTTCTTTTTTTTGACAAGATGCCTCATTCAGCTTCTTCCTCTTCTTCTTTTTCTTCCTTCTTCTCCGTTTCTATTTTCTCTAACAATCTAGGATGAAGGTCCAAATTGAGACCTAGATCCAATTCTTGTAGAGTCTCTTTTATTTCAGTCAAAGATTTGCGGCCAAAATTTTTAGTCCTCAAGAGGTCATCTTCAGTTTTTTGAACCAATTCATGAATTTTTTCGATCCCAGCTGCCCTGAGACAATTATTGGACCTGACCGAAAGTTCAAGATGATCTATGGATTTTGACAAAATATCTAGCTGAGGGTAATAAGGAATCTCTTTTTTTATAGTTACTTGTTCTCTTTCCATTGGCTCATCAACAATAGTAAGAAAGATAACCAGATGGTCTCTCATCATTTTGGCTGCCTGAGCCAAAGCCTCCTGTGGAGAAACAGAGCCTGATGTCCAAATTTCCAGGTTTAACTTTTCGTAATCGATTCTCTTGCCTACTCTTGCCGCCTCGACCCTGTAGTTCACCTTTTTGATCGGAGAGTGAGAAGAGTCGAGGGGAATATAGTCCACGCTTAAGTCTCCATCGAAATTTTGATCGGCAGGAATATAACCTCTATTATTCTTAACGATCATCTCCATATCCAACTTTCCATCTTTATCGAGAGAGGCAATATGAATATCTTCGTCAAGAATTTCGATATCAGGATCATGAACAATATCAGATGCTTTTGCTTCAGTCGGCCCCTTTTTTTTCAGAGTCATAATTTTTGGCTCATCTCCTTCATACTTTAACGGGATACCTTTTAAATTCAGGATGACATCTGTCACATCTTCCACCACCCCAGGGATACTCGAGAACTCATGAAGAACACCCTGAATTCGAACAGCAGTAATAGCGGCTCCTGTTACAGAAGAAAGAAGAATCCTTCTCAGAGCATTTCCAATTGTGATGCCATAGCCTCTTTCAAAAGGCTGGGCTGAGAAGTAGCCATATTTTTCTGTTAAAGTCTCGTAATCGCATTCAAGATATTTCGGTCTCTGAAAACCTATTTCTATCATACTTCCTCCTTTTCAGGATACATTGGTATCAAACCAACCCACGGAGGCAACAGAGATTTGAACTCTCTGGAGCTTCAGTGGCTCAGATAATAATTTACTTCGAGTAAAGCTCAACAACCATGCGTTCTTCCACAGGAAAAGTAATATCTTCACGGGCTGGAAAAGAACGAATTTTTGCCTGCATCTTTTCCCAGTAAACCTCAATCCACCCTGGGACAGTTTTACTTTTGTTTGATTCTACAATGGCCTTGAGCTCCTCATGCTTCATTGCTTTCTCTCTAAATGAGATGACATCACCTTTGTTTACCAGAAAAGATGGGATGTTGACTTTCCTTCCATTAACTCGAAAATGGCCGTGAGTAATCAGTTGCCGAGCATGATCTCGAGAATGAGAGAATCCTATTATAAAAACAACGCTATCCAGCCTTCTCTCCAGCATAGCCAGGAGATTTTCTCCTGTGATGCCTCTTTTTCTTTCCGCTCGCTGGAAAAAGATCCGAAACTGTTTCTCGGACATGCCATAATATCTTTTAAGCTTCTGTTTTTCCCTGAGCTGAAGACCATATCCCAAGATTCTTCTCCTTGCTCTCCCATGTTCCCCTGGGGGATAAGGCCTCCTTTCCACGGGGCATTTTTCGTTCAAACACTTGCTTCCTTTTAGAAAAAGCTTCGTTTTCTCCGCCCGACAGAGGCGACAAACCGAATCTCCGTGTTTTGGCATCTTCTTTCTCCTTGACGGCTTCTCCTTCTAAACCCTTCTTCTCTTTCGGACGCGACAGCCATTATGGGGAATTGGGGTAACATCCTTGATTGATTTTATCTCTAAGCCATTAGTTTGGAGAGCCCGAATAGCTGATTCTCTTCCAGCACCTGGGCCCTTAACCCTAACATCAACGTACCTGACTCCAAATTCTCTTGCTCTAGACGATACTTCTTTGGCAGCCAACTGGGCTGCAAAAGGAGTTCCTTTCCGGGCACCCTTGAAGCCCGCTGATCCGGCGCTAGCCCAGCAAACTGTATTTCCCTGTTGGTCTGTTATAGTAACGATTGTATTGTTGAAAGTGGACTGAATATAAGCTATACCAAATCCTATTTCTTTCCTAACCTTCTTTTTCTTGGTCTTTCTCTTCGCTTTTGGCACTTAAAACTCCTTATTTGGCTTTTATTTCTTTATCGAACGACCTCGAGAACCTTTTCTCGTTCGAGCATTCGTTTTTGTCCTCTGGCCTCTCAAAGGCAATCTTCTCCTATGCCGCATTCCTCGATAACACCCAATATCGACCAGCCTTTTTATATTCTGGGTAGTCTCGCTTCTCAATTCACCTTCTATTTTTTCTTTTTTCTCGAGGATTTGACGTATTTGACTGATCTCTTCCTCACTCAAAGCTTTGACCTTTTTATCCCTATCTATTTTAGCTTCCTGGAGAATTTTATTTGACCTGGAACGACCGATGCCAAAAATATAGGTCAACCCAATCTCAACCCTTTTTTCAGGAGGAAGTGTGATTCCTGCTATTCTTGCCATTTTAACCTCAATTAGCCTTGTTTTTGTTTATGCTTCGGATTGGAGCAGATAACCCGAAGCGTACCTTTCCTTTTGATTATTCGACAATTCCTGCACATCTTCTTAATGGATGCTCTTACTTTCATTTGCTTTTTTCTTATTTGAATCGATAAGTTATTCTTCCTTTTGTTAAATCGTAAGGTGAAAGCTCAATAAGCACCCTATCTCCAGGAAGAATGCGGATAAAATGCTTTCTCATTTTTCCAGAGATATGAGCTAAGATTCTATGCTTATTGGCCAACTCAACACGAAACATGGCATTGGGTAGTGTTTCTAAAACAGTCCCTTCAGTCTCAAAGACACCCTGCTTAGGCATATTGATTCTCCTTTAAATAAGGAGCGTTCTTCTTTTCTTCATCTGACAGGCTTAAAATTTCAGGTCCTTTTTGAGTAATTGCCACTGTATGTTCATAATGAGCTGAGAGACTTTTATCCCTGGTTATAGCAGTCCAGTTATCATCTAATATCTCCACATCCCAATCTCCCATCGCAATCATCGGCTCTATGGCCAAAACCATCCCTGATTTTAGCTTCGGCCCTCTTCCTGGAGAGCCAAAATTGGGAACCTGGGGTTCTTCATGGAGGGAAAGACCGATTCCATGACCGACAAAAGCCCGAATAACTGAAAACCCTTGCGATTCAACATGACTCTGAATAGCAAAAGAAATATCTGATATTCGTTTTCCCGGTTTCATCTGTTCCATGCCCTTGTAAAAGGTCTCCTCAGCCGCCTTTATAAGTTTTTTTGCCTTGGGAGTGATTTCTCCCACAGGATAGGTCACGGCTGCATCACCATAATAGCCTTCATACAGAACCCCGAAATCGAGGCTAATGATATCTCCATCTCGCAGGCGCCGGGAAGAAGGAATGCCATGGACAATTTCCTCATTGATGGATGTGCAAAGAGAGGCGGGATACCCGCGGTAACCCTTGAAAGCCGGAATAGCATTCATCTCTTTAACCCTAAGCTCAGCATACTCATCCAATTCTTTAGTTTGTACTCCTGGTATTATCATTCTCCCTAACTCGGCTAAAATTTTCGCGACGATCTGGTTACTCTTCCTAATAGTACTAATTTCTTCCTCGCAGTAAATAATCATCTTGCTGCTTCCATCACTCTTGATTTGGCTATTTCTCTGTCCAGAATAGAATAAATATTCTTAGAGATAGTCTCGATCTTTCCTTCACCGTCTATCCTAAAATAAACCTTTTTTCTCGAGTAATAATCTATAAGGGCTTCTGTCTGTTCATGGTAAACTTTCAGGCGCTCTTTGATAACCTCTGGAACGTCGTCCTCTCTTTGAATAAGCTTTGATCCGCAAAAATCGCATGTTCCTTCTTTCCTCGGATTGCGGGCTAAGAGGTTATAAATAGCCCCGCAACTGGAACAAATCCTTCGTTCTGAGAGCCTTTGAATCAGAGTCTGCTCGCTCAGATGTATATCGATCACTATTTCCTGGCGCTTTTCTTCAATTTCTTCCAATCTTCGGGCCTGGCCAACGTTCCGCGGAAAACCATCCAGAATATACCCTCGTTTGCAGTCGGGCTGGAATATTTTGTGCTTTATCATCTCAATCACGATATCATCATTAACTAATTCGCCTTGATTCATCTCGGCTTTTGCCATTTCTCCTAAAGTAGTCTTTTCCTGAACCTCGCGGCGAAGAAGATCTCCTGTGGAAATTTTAGGAAATCCATATTTTTTTTCTATAAGTTCTCCTTGAGTACCTTTGCCACCCCCAGGGGGTCCGAGTAAAATAACTCTCATCCTCTCCTTCCTCTTATGCGGCCGCGGCGCATGAATCCATCATAGTGGCGCATTATAAGTTGTGCTTCGATCTGTTGCATTGTATCCATGGCTACTCCGACTACAATAAGAATAGATGTTCCTCCAAAATAAAACTGAATATTCAATCCTTGAGTAAACCACTGGGGCAAGTTGGCTTCTAAGAAATCTCCGACTAAGGGCAGAGTGTGAACTTTGAACCCAGTGATCATAAACTCTGGCATAATGGCTACAGCTGCTAAATAAATAGCACCCACCAGAGTAATCCGTGAAAGGACATTATCTATAAAATCGGAAGTATTCTTTCCCGGTCTTATCCCTGGAATAAAACCACCATATTTCCTAAGATTATCCGCAACATCAGAAGGATTGAAGATGATGGAAACATAAAAAAATGTAAAGAAGACGATAGCTGCAACGTAGAGGAGATTGTATAAAGGCATGCCCAAGCCGAACTGCTGAGCAATCTGTTGGAAAATAGGGTGTTTTACGAACCCGGCTATAGTTGCTGGAATAGTTATGACAGAGGCAGCAAAAATTATGGGAATAACTCCGCCAGTATTCACTCTAAGCGGAAGATGGGTACTTTGACCTCCATAAACTTTCCTTCCCACGACTCTTTTAGCATAGGAGACAGGAATCCGCCTCTGGCCACGCTCCACAAAAACAATGCCGGCAATGACACCTAACATCAATATCAGCAGAAAAATGAGCCTTAAGGGAGTCATGCTTCCCGTTTTCAAACCAGCTAAAACGTTTTGGAAGTCCCGAGGATAATTAACCACAATTCCCGCAAATATAATCAGGGAAATCCCATTTCCGATTCCCCGCTCTGAAATCTGCTCTCCTAACCACATGACAAAGACTGTTCCAGTGGTTAATGTCAGGACTGTTAAAAATATAAATCCTGGGCCAGGGTTGGGAACAATAGCTACCCCACTGGGGCTGCTTTGGGCTTGCAGCCACAAAGCGATAGCAGAAGCCTGGATGGAGCAGATAATAATGGTCCCATAACGCGTGTATTGGGTGATTTTTTTTCTGCCGAGTTCTCCTTCCTTAGATAACCTTTCCAAGTAAGGCCAGACAACCTGAAGCAACTGGAGAATGATAGAGGCACTGATATAGGGCATTATCCCCAAGGCGAAAATAGTCATCTTGGACATATTTCTCCCGGAGAAAAGATCCACAAAACCTAAAATCGTTCCCCGCTGTTGCTCCCAGAATTCCTGTAAGGCAGCTCCGCTGATTCCTGGATTAGGAACCTGCCAGCCTACTCGATACACGGCCAATATAAGTAAGGTGAAAATGATCCTTTTTCTAAGATCAGGAATACTAAAAATGTTTCTAATACTTTCTAACATTGTTAACTCTTGATAAGAACTGCCTTTCCTCCCGCTTTCTCAATTTTCTTCAGAGCTGAGCGGGAAAATTTATGGGCATGGACTGTCTTAGAAGAGGAAATGTCTCCTCTTCCCAAGATCTTAACAGCCTCTGATTCCTTCTTTATAATGCCTGCTGCTTTTAAATCCTTTAGTTTTATTTCCTTTTTTGTGATTTTCCCAATTTTCTCAAGGTTGACTTCGCTGTATTCTTTTCTAAATATATTAGTGAAGCCTCGCTTGGGAACCCTGCGGTGAAGGGGCATCTGCCCTCCTTCGAATCCTCTCTTACTTGAATATCCAGAAATAGACTTTTGACCCTTTGTACCGCGACCAGATGTTTTACCTCGTCCGGAACCAGGGCCCCGTCCAACTCTTCGCCTTTTCTTCCTGGATCCTTTGGCCGGATGAAGATCACTCAAATTCATTTCTTTTCCAACTCCTCCACTTCCACTAAATGAGATACTTTATTGATCATCCCCCAGATCTCAGGACAATCTTTGCGAGTGGCTTCTGAATTAATCTTTCTTAAGCCCAATCCTTTCACTACTTCCCGTTGTTGTTTTGGGCGCCCGATGAGGCTTCTCACGAGTTTTACCTTTAACTGCTTCTCCGGGGACTTGGCTTTTTGAGCTTCTGCTTTTGTTCGTGCTTTTTCTTGAGTTTTATTAGACGTTGTCTCTTTCACTGCCATATCATTTCCTTTTCTTTGCCCCTATCTTTTGAAACCTTTTCAGGATTTTTCAGTCTCCTCAAAGCATCAATGGTAGCACGGGCCACACTTATGGCATTATTACTACGAATTGATTTCGTCAAAATATCTTTTATTCCAGCCAGCTCCATGATCACTCTTACAGCGCCACCTGCTATTACACCAGTCCCTTTTGATGCTGGTCGAAGAACTACAACACCTCCACCTGCCTCTCCTCTAATATAGTGGGGAATAGTAGTCTCAGACAGCGGCACTTCAATTAACTTTTTTTTGGCATCTTCCACAGCTTTTCTTATAGCTTGGGGAACTTCTCGGGCTTTCCCTTTGCCAATTCCGACTAATCCGCTTCCATTTCCAACAGCTGCTAAGGCCGAAAAACTGAGATTCTTTCCTCCTTTGACAACCTTGGTGACTCTTCGTATAGAAATCACCTGATCCTTTAACTCAAGTTCCTCTTTTAATTCTTCTTTTTTTACTTCTTGGTCAGCCACTCTTTTTTCTCCCTACTATATCCCTTTAAAAAACGAGTCCGCCCTTTCTCATGGCTTCAGCAACGGCTTTGATACGGCCATGATAAGGATAGATTCCTCTATCAAAAATCACTCTCTCGATTTTTTTCTGCTTTAATTTCTTCGCCAATATTCCACCTAAAACCTGACAGGCTTCTATATTCTTATAGTTTTTGTTCTTTCCTCTAAAATCCTTCTCTAAAGTAGAGGCGGAAGCTAAAATATGACCATTCTCGTCATCTATGACTTGCGTGTATACATAGCGGTTACTCTTGAAAATGTAAACTCTTGGACGCTCGGATGTACCTCTGATTTTTTTTCTGATTCTCTTTCTTATACGTTCTTTAGCCGTTTTCTTTACCGCGACTTTATCTTTATACACCAGCCACCACCGCCTTACGCTCTTTCTTAATTAAGCGCTCACCAACATAGCGAATTCCTTTGAGTTTATAGGGATCCGGTTTGCGAAGACTGCGAATCTCCTCTGAAACTTGGCCTACTTGCTGTTTGTCTATTCCGCTCACAGTGATTAAAGTCGGCCTTTCCAAAACGATTTCAATACCCGCAGGTATCTTGTACACTTTGGGCTTGGAATAGCCTAAACTCAATTCAAGTTTCCCTTTGTCGAGTTTAGCTCGGTATCCGACTCCCACTATTTCCAGCTTCTTTGAAAAACCCTCAGAGACACCTGCAGAAGCATTAAAAGCTAAACTCCGGCTCAAGCCATGAAAAGATCGCTGCTTCTTGGAATCATTCGATCTCCGCAGGGTGAGCTCATTGTTTTCGAATTCGGCTTTGATCCCAGCAAACAAGGGCGAGGAAAGTTTTCCTTTAGGGCCTTCAAATTCGATCTTATCTGGCAAGATATTAACCTTAACTCCATCTGGTAAGACAATGGGTAGTTTTCCTACTCGAGACATTTTTAGATTCCCTCTCCTTCTAAATTGGAGGTATTTCTAAATCCACTAGGTGGAAAAAAGATCAAGCTGGGTGATTGAGAAAACCGTTTGAAGGCTGAGCGGGCATGGTTCCTCTCCAGAATGGAGAGGAGAGCTAAGCCTGAAACCGAGCGGGCTTTGCCTCGCTGGGGCAAAGGCCGCGTGTTTTCGAAACACCCAGCTTGATCTATAACATTTCCTTCTATCCTGGGAAAGGAAACGCTTCTTTCCAGACTCACCAGATATAGCATATAACCTCTCCTCCAACGCCAAGTTCCTTACATTTTTTCCCAGTGGCAACTCCTTCAGACGTAGATAGGATCACTATTCCCATACCACCGAGAATCTTGGGGATGGAGCCTTTATTGCAATATATTCGACAACCTGGCCGGCTGGTTCTTTGGAGCTCAGTTATGACGCTCTCGTTTTCATTTGTGTACTTGAGAGTAAGATTTAATATCCCTTGCTTACTATCTTCAGTAACCCTAAAGTTTTTAATATATCCCTCATCCTTTAAAATTTTTGCTATCTCGACCTTCATACGGGAAGAAGGAATATTCACATCTTTTTTCTTGACTTGGAGGGCATTCCTTATCCTGGTTAGCATATCAGCGACAGGGTCTGTTAAACTCATGATTTCATCCTTTCTAAAATTTTACCAAGATGCTTTCACAATTCCAGGTATTTCGCCTTTTAAAGCCAGTTCCCGAAAGCATAATCGACACATATCAAATTTTCTATAATATCCTTTGGAACGCCCGCATATCCGACAGCGCTTTTTTCTCCTTGTTGGGTACTTCGGTTCTTTTAAGTATTTCGCCATAGATGATATTCTGGACATTTTTCCTTCCTTATCATGCCTCTCCAAAAGGCATTCCTAATTTTTCCAATAAGGCAGTTGCTGCCTTATCGCTCTCCGCAGAGGTGACGATAGTGATATTCATCCCTCGCTGCCTTTCCACTTTTGTATAATCTATCTCCGGAAAAACTAGTTGATCTTTCATGCCAAGAGTGTAATTTCCCCTGCCATCAAAAGACCGGGGAGAAACACCCCTGAAATCCCTGACACGGGGGAGTACGATATTGACTAAACGGTCAAAAAACTCATACATTCTTTTCCCTCGCAGAGTGACATAACAGGCAATAGCATGCCCTTTGCGAAGCTTAAAAGTTGAAATAGATTTTTTTGCTCTTCCTGTTGCGGCCCACTGGCCGGTGATGAGGCTCAGTTCCTTTTTTGCCGTATCTAAAAATTTAATATTCTGGATGGCATCCCCTGCGCCAACATTTAAAACGATTTTTTCCAGCCGGGGTACAGCCATCTTATTTTTTATAGAAAACTCCTTCTGAAGCGCTGGAATAACTTCTTTTTTGTATTTATCAAAAAGACGACTCATAAATCTTTCCTCATTTTTGTTTTTCTAAGTCTGTTTCACACTTACTGCAGACTCTGATTTTACTCCCATCCTCCAATATTTTTTTCCTTACTCTCACGCCTTGACCGCATTCAGAGCAATAAAGCATTAAATTGGAAACCTGAATGGGAGCCTCTCTCTCCATGATCCCTCCTTGAATGTTTTTACTCCGATCAGGACGAATAAACTCCTTGACAAAATTGGTTTTTTCCACGACCGCTCTTCTTTTCCCAGGAATGACTTTTAATATTTTCCCTATTTTTCCCTTGTCTTTTCCTTTGATGACCACGACGACATCATTTTTCTTTAAAGTGATCGTGTTCATTAAACAACCTCCGGGGCAAGAGAAACAATCTTCATAAATCTCTTCTCTCTCAATTCTCTTCCAACCGGCCCAAAAACTCTGGTCCCAACAGGTTCTCCTTGTAGGTCAATTATAACTGCCGCGTTATCATCAAAGCGTATATGAGAACCATCTCTGCGTCGAATCTCTTTCCTTGTCCGAACTATGACAGCTCGGACGACTTTTCCCTTCTCAACCTTGCTTTCAGGTTCGGCTTCTTTAACAGTAGCTGAGATTACATCTCCAATAGTTGCTGTTTTCCCCACGCCCAAAGGGGTGATACATAAAATTTTACGTGCACCAGAATTATCAGCAACCTTGAGTCTAGTTTCCGTTTGGATCATTCTTTCCTTTCCTCAATCTCTTTATCTGTCTCGCTAGGAGATAATCCCACTATTTCCTGGATTCGCCATCTTTTTCTTTTGCTTAAAGGCCTTGTCTCTATGATTCTAACCATATCTCCAACCTTGCATTTCTCATACTCATCATGAGCAAGGAATTTTTTCCTCTTTTTGATGATTTTTTTGTATAAAGGATGCCTTATTGGACGCTCAACAAGAACAGTAACTGTCTTTTTTGCCTTATTACTTACAACAACGCCAATTTTTGTAGTTTTTCTTGTTTGAATGCTTTCCATTCTTTATTTCTTTCCTTCTTTATTTTCTCTTAATATCGTTTTTATCCTGGCGATATCCTTTTTAATACTTTTGAGCTTCATTGCATTTTCTAACTGTCCTAATGCATGCTGGAATTTCAACTTAAAAAGCTGGTCTTTCAATTCATCCTCTTTTCTTCTCAACTCATCTTCTGACAACTCTCTTAACTCTCTTGCCTTCATCTCAATTCTCTACCCTCTCTTGAAATAAATCTCGTCCTGATTGGAAGTTTGTGGGCAGCCAGCCTCATAGCTTCTCTGGCCGCGCTTTCAGTGACTCCTTCTAACTCATATATTATTTTTCCTGGTTTAATTACATCCACCCAAAACTCAGGATCTCCCTTGCCTTTTCCCATCCTCACCTCTGTTGGCTTTTTAGTGATTGGCTTCCAGGGAAAAGCTCTAATCCAAAGTTTCCCTTTCCTCTTGACATAGCGAGCAATGGCGATTCTACCAGCTTCAAGCTGACGCGCTGTGAGCCAACATGGTTCTAAAGCTTGAAGACCAAATTCTCCAAAAGAGAGATCTGCTCCTCGACGGGCTTTTCCCTTCCTTCTTCCTCTATGGTGCTTTCTGTGTTTGACCTTTTTTGGCATCAGCATGGCTAAATCTCCTCTATCTCAGCCGTTTGGGACGTAACTTTCGCTTTTTCCACATCTCCTCGATAAATCCAGACTTTTACGCCTATCTGACCATAGTTGGTGAAAGCCTCGGTAAAACCATAATCAATATCCGCCCTCAAAGTCTGAAGGGGCAACCGACCTTTTAGATACCATTCAGTGCGGGCAATCTCAACTCCTCCCAACCTGCCTGAACACATCACTTTTATCCCTTTTGCTCCCATTTTCAACGCCATATCCACTGCTCTCCTCATGGCCCTCCTATAGGCTATCCGCTTCTCAAGCTGGATAGCCACTCCTTCGGCAACCAATAAAGCAGAGAGCTCCAGTTTATCCACTTCTCTGATATCAATGTAAACCTCTTTCTTAACAATATCCTGGAGAATGGATTTGAGGTTTTCAATCTCCTTTCCACCTCGACCTATGACGATGCCCGGTCGAGCTGTGTGGATGATTATCCTGACTTTTGGACCCACTCGCTCTATGCCCACTTCAGAGATTCCTGCATGATAGTATCTCTCTTTAATAAGTTTCTTCATTTTCAAATCTTCATGAATCAAGCGGCTATATTCTGCTCCTTTAGAGAACCAGCGGGAACTCCATTGTTTATTAAATCCCAATCTAAATCCAAAAGGATGTGTTTTCTGTCCCACTTACGCTCTCCCTTTTCTCTCTTCTAATGAAATAAGGACATGGCTTGTCCTTTTTATAATCCTGGCAGCTCTCCCCATAGCACGAGCTCTGAACCTCTTCATCTGAGGCCCCTGATTGACGAAGATTTTTGATATATATAGATTATCCACATCGATATTGGGGGCTTTTTGTTGAGCATTGGCAATTGCAGACTTGAGAACTTTTTCAACTATGGAGCTTGCTTTCTTTTTCTTCGAAAAACGGAGAATTGTTAAAGCTTCCCCAACATACCTCTCCCTTATCAAGTCAGCCACCAACTGACACTTCTGCGGGGCAATCCTGACATATTTGCTGACCGCTCGAGAGATAATATCTTGTTCTTCCACTTTATTTTCTCATCCTTATTGTTCGTGCTGTTTTTGATGTATGACCTTTAAAAGTCCTAGTCGGAGAAAATTCTCCTAATTTATGCCCAACCATATTCTCACTTATGAAGACTGGAATGAATTTTCTTCCGTTATGGACAGCAATAGTCAGTCCTACCATTTCCGGTATAATCGTTGAACGGCGAGACCATGTCCTGATTACTTTTCTTTTTTCTCCCTTAGTTTCTAAAACATGAATTTTTTTCATTAGTTTTACATCTATATAGGGACCTTTTTTCAAAGACCTGCCCATAATTATTTACTCCTTCTCCTGATAATAAAGGATTGGGTTCTCTTATTTCTCCTTGTCTTGTATCCCTTTGTGGGTTGCCCAGTTGGACTCACTGGATTTCGGCCGCCTTTCGCTTTTCCCTCTCCCCCACCATGGGGATGATCAACAGGATTCATGGCTGTTCCCCGGACAGAAGGCCTCTTGCCTTTCCATCGGTTCCGCCCTGCTTTTCCAATAGATACGTGCTGGTAATCCAGATTTCCAATCTGGCCGATAGTTGCCCGACAATCCAAATGAATCTTTCTGATCTCTGTTGAAGGCATTCGAACCTGGGCGTATTTTCCCTCTTTGGCTAAAACCTGAGCCCCTGTACCAGCTGATCTTGCCAATTGTCCTCCCTTGTTTTTTCTTAATTCGATGTTATGAATAACCGTTCCTAAGGGAATGACCTTCAGAGGCATAGCATTCCCAGGCAAAATATCCACCTGTTTATCCTCAGAGATAACAGGTTGGCCGACCTTTAAATCCAAGGGTGCTAAAATGTATCGTTTTTCACCGTCTTTATATTTTATGAGAGATATAAAAGCCGAGCGGTTTGGATCATACTCGATAGTATCCACAACACCCGGGATTCCAATCTTATCTCGTTTGAAGTCAATAATGCGGTACAATCTTTTATGTCCGCCTCCGCGACGACGAACAGATATGCGCCCTCGCGAGTTTCTCCCTCCAGATTTAGAAAGAGATTCAACAAGAGGCTTATGCGGCCGGCGTGTTGTCAACTCTTCAAAAGTGAGCCCGGTCTTCTGGCGCAAGCTGGATGTTGCCGGTCTGTAGGTCTTTATTCCCATTTAAACAGCCTCAAAATATTCAATCATTTTTTCGCCTTCTTTAAGCTTTATATAGGCTTTCTTCCAGTCTTTCTTTTTGCCTTCACTGCGGCCAACTCTTCTCTTCTTGCCTCTTTTGTTTTGGATTCGAACTCTCTCTACCTTTATTTTAAAGAGCTGCTCAGCAGCTTTTTTAATTTCACTCTTATTAGCTCTTGGATCCACTTCAAAACATACTTCTCTGTTTTTCTCCTTTAGCCACGTGCTCTTCTCCGTGATAACAGGTCTAACAATAATCTTATAGGGGTCCTTCATAGCTTAAATTTCTCCATCAAGGATTCGAAGGCATTTTGGGTAAAAACTAGCCATTTATAGTTCAAAACATCATAAACATTGACTTGATTGTAATCAACAGCTTTTATTTTTGGGATATTCCGCAAAGATAGAAACAAATTCTTGTTTTCATGCTGATCAACGATCAAAGCTGAATCCAATTTTAGTATCTCCAAGAGCTTTGCTCCTTCTTTTGTCTTGGGTTCTTTAAAGTCCAATGCCTTAAGGACAAGGATTTGTTTTTCGGCAAACTTCATGGATAAAGCTGATTTCAAGGCATTTCTTTTCGCCTTCTTCGGCAAGCTATAATAATAGCTTCTAGGTTTAGGGCCAAAAGTTGTTCCACCCTTCCTCCAGAGAGGCGAACGGATACTCCCCGCTCTTGCCCTTCCTGTTCCTTTCTGTCTCCAAGGTTTACGTCCTCCTCCTCTCACGTCGGACCTGGTCTTAGTAGAAGCTGTGCCTTGTCTTTGATTCGCCCGGTAGTTCACAACCGCTTCATAAAGTAGATGTTCTTTGACCGGATATGCAAAAATTTCCTTTGGAGCGTTAATTTCGCTGATTCCTTTTCCGCTCTGGTTTAAAACTTTAATTTTACTCATCTTCTACTCTTTCTTTTCCTTTTCTGAAGAATCAGGTTGGGGGGATTCTGGCTTGGCTTGCTCAGATTTGTCAAGCTCCCCACTCTCTGGCTCTTCAGCCTTAGGTTCCTCAGCTTTATCAG
>SOIV01000153.1 GCA_004377005.1 Candidatus Aminicenantota bacterium
TACACCAAGAAAACTGATTGATGAAAAGGAAAAAGTTATTACGTTGACAAGGTGATTTTTTTTATTTTCAAATTAAAATTAAGACAACTTAAGTCTATGAGGTTAGAGCAATGATCACTCGAGCGAAAGACAAAATATGTGAAGTAAAGGATTTTCCCAAACCCGGTATTGGCTTTAAAGATATTACGCCATTAATGCAGGATGCAGCCTGTTACAATTATGTGATTGACAGAATTGCATCCTGGGCAAAGAAGAAAAAACCTCAGATTGTGGCAGGAATTGAGTCACGAGGTTTTCTTTTTGCTGCTCCTGTAGCCCATCAATTAGGACTTGGATTAGCCATTATTCGGAAGAAGGGAAAGCTCCCCCGGAAGACTATTTGCTTCAAAGCTCCGAATGAGTATGCCGTCGAATATTTTGAGATGCACACCGATAGTATCCTTCCTTCGCAGAGAGTTCTCATTGTCGATGACCTGATAGCCACGGGTTCCTCCTCCATAATCGCCATCGACTTGGTGAAGAAATTAGGAGGGAAAGTTGTTGGGTTTGCTTCAGTTGTAGAACTTGTTTTCTTAAAAGGAGTGGACTGCATCAAGAAAGCTCACCCAGAGGTTGATATCCTTATCTTAATTCAATTTGAAGAGTAAGAGAGGAAAAATGCAGGAATTAATAAACCGCTTCTTTAAGCTAGAGGAAAATAAAACCTCGATACGGACTGAAATGTTGGGAGGTTTAACAACCTTCATGACCATGTCGTATATCATTTTCGTTCAGCCTGCTATCCTCTCCGCTGCCGGGATGGATAAAGGGGCAGTCATGTTTGCCACCTGTGTCTCCAGTGCACTGGCTACTCTTTTAATGGGGCTCTTGGCTAAATATCCTATAGCGCTTGCCCCAGCTATGGGCCACAATATCTTTTTCGCTGTTATCGTCTGCGGGACTATGGGGTATTCGTGGCAGGTAGCCCTTGGAGCTATTTTCATATCAGGCTCGATTTTTATTATCCTTTCTGTCCTTAAGGTTTGGGGGGGCCTGATCGCTTCTGTCCCTGACTCACTCAAGCATGCCATAGCAGTAGGCATAGGCCTTTTAATTGCCCTTATCGGTCTTGAATACGGAGGCCTTGTAGTAGCTACACCAGGGGTCTTGCTAGGTCTTGGAGAGCTAACCAGCAAACCAGTGGCCCTTGTTTTATTCGGAGTGGCGGTAACTTCTGCTTTGATGGCTCTAAGGGTCCATGGAGCCATTCTTATAGGTATTCTGGCCACCGCACTTCTGGGCATTCCTTTAGGTGTGGTCGAATACCAGGGTATCGTTGCTGCTCCTCCCAGCGTTTTGCCGACTCTCTTCAAGTTGGATATTTTGGGAGCTTTAAAAACAGGTCTTGTTACAATTATTTTTATTTTTTTCTTTCTCGATCTCTTCGATACCATGGGCACCTTGATTGGTGTTAGTGAACGTGCTGGCTTTCTGAAAAAAGGAAAACTTCCCAGAGCCAATCAGGCAATGCTCTCCGATGCTATCGGGACAATAGGAGGCGCTCTTCTCGGAACTTCCACAGTAACAAGTTATATTGAAAGTGCTACAGGCATTTCCCAGGGCGCAAAAACAGGTTTAGCCAATATCTTTACTTCCTTCCTCTTCTTAATAGCGCTTTTCTTCGGTCCTTTAGCTGGGATGATCGGTGGTGAGTATGCTTATAAGGGGCTAACTCTTCATCCTGTTGTTGCTCCTCCGTTAATTATTGTCGGCTATTTAATGATGAAGTGTGTGACTCGCATTAACTGGGAAGATTTGACCGAAGGCATCCCTGCCTTTTTGACTATAATCATAATGCCCTTAACTGTGAGCATTACAGAAGGAATTGCCTTTGGTTTTATTTCTTATTCTCTTTTGAAACTTGTAACTGGAAGAGGGAGGGAGGTGCACTGGATTATCTACCTTTTTTCCGTGCTTTTTATCTTTCGCTATTTGATAAAATGAGAGAAACGAACCACTTAGATAATTGCCTATCTCACAGAGCAGGCGAGAGAAGATTAAAAGCGTAAAACGAAAAACGACATTTAGTAAAAAGTGAGAAGTAAGAACAACTTGAAAAGGAGAGAATGATGAATCTTTCAAAAGCCTCTTCTCTTACTCTTCTCATTTTCCTGCTTATCCTGGTTGCAAGCTGTGCTCGTGTTGTGTACGAACCCGGGATGGCTTTTGGTCCTTCAGAAGCCAGATGGGTTGAAAAGACCATGGCCGCGATGACCTTAGAAGAGAAGATTGGTCAGATGGTGTCCTGGCGCTATAATGGTAAGTTTGTAAACCTGGATAGTGATTACATCGAGAGCCTTAAGTCATTGATTGTAGAGCAAAAAATTGGAGGCTTGATTCTCTTCGGGGGAGAGGTTTACGAAACAGCTCATTTAACAAATGCCGTACAGGAACTGGCAAAAATACCCCTTTTGATTGCTTCTGATTTTGAAAGAGGCGTCGGGAATCAGATTTCAGGCGCTACCTTATTTCCCCCTCTTATGGCGGTAGGGGCAACCTGGTCTGAGGAGCAAGCCTATCTCATGGGCAAAGTAACCGCCCTTGAAGGAAGAGCTCTTGGGATTCATATGACTTATTCTCCTGTGGTTGATGTGAATATCAACCCTGAGAATCCTATCATCAATGTCCGTTCTTTTGGTGAAGATCCAGAACAGGTTAGCCGTTTGGCAATTGCCTTCATAAAGGGCTGCCAGGAAAATGGCCTGATAGCTACAGCCAAACATTTTCCTGGTCATGGGGATACGGATCAGGATTCTCACAGCCTTCTTCCCACCATACGAGGAGATCGAAGCCGCCTGGATAAGGTTGAACTCTATCCTTTTAAACAGGCTATCGAGGCTGGGGTACAGGCCATCATGACCGCTCATCTTCAGCTTCCTGCACTTGATCCTACTCCAGATACTCCTGCCACTCTTTCTCCCCTCATCATAACTGGTCTTCTAAGGGAAGAGATTGGCTTCGATGGTCTTATCGTCACAGATGCTATGGGGATGGGAGGAGTTACCACTCTTTACTCCCCAGAAGAGGCGGCTCTGAAAGCTGTTCAGGCTGGAGTGGACATAATACTTCTTCCTCCCAAGCCAGATGATGTCATCGAATCTCTTATCCAGGCTGTAAGGAACGATCAGATTTCAGAAGCAAGAATCAATATATCTGTGAAAAGAATTCTGGAAGCAAAGGCAAGGCTTGGCCTCCATAAAAAAAGACTGGTGGATTTAGATATTCTGGATGAGATGGTAGCTACAAAGGAACATCTGCAGAATGCAGACCAGGTGTTTGAGAGTTCGATCACCTTAGTCAAAAATGAAGGTTCAGTTCTTCCTCTTTCGGGCTCAACTCAGAAAATCGCTGTTTTTTCGTTGAGTAGCGACCCGGGAGGCTATTTTGCAGGAAGAACTTTTATTCGAGAAGTCAAAAAAAGATGTCCGGGTCTGATTAATTTTTACGCTGATGCATTTACAGGAGAAGAATTTATTCAAGAAGCAGTAGAGAACTCAAGCAAAGCAGATGTTATCGTCTTTGCTCTTTTCTCCTCTCTTAGCGCCTGGAAGGGGACTGTCGACCTTGATTTTAGACATATCCAGCTTGTCCAGGAGGCAGCAGCGAATTCCACGCCAGTTGTTGTGGTCTCTTTTGGCAGTCCCTATTTTTTGAAGCATTTTTCTTTTGTCGATTCCTACATCTGTGCTTACAGATGGGCTGAGCAAGCTCAAAAAGCTGCTGCTAAAGCTCTCTTCGGAGAGATAGATATAAAGGGAAGATTGCCCGTTTCCCTGCCTGGCCTTTATCCTGCAGGCCATGGTTTGGCATTATCTAAGAGAGGGAAGGCACCTTAATTTTTTAATAAAGACCAAAGCTGAGGAAAAATAGAAGGATCAAATTCCCGATCAGGACTTTAGCAGGTTTTCCCGATGCTGGCGTACATAGAAGAAAAAAATAGCGGGCCTGTTGCCCAAAAGGGGCAAGTTCTTTTATCTCATTTTTAAGGAGCGTTATGATGAAACGAAGAGATTTTATTAAGTGTGGCTTTGGAGGGGCAGGCCTGGCCGTGGGCAGCGGCTTGGCATCAGGCGCGGATAATTCCCCCTCTTCCCCTGGCAAGAGTGTTTACGGCCACCCCTGGTGGGTTAAGATGATTCCGAGACCTAAATTGGCCGTTGATGACAATGTTTATTCAAGATTTAAAGCGAGTAATAATGTATTCGGATCCTTTTCCAGATATTATGGGATGGAAAATAGAAAAAAACTGATGCAAGAAAGCAGGGACAAAACCATAAAGTATTACCTGGAAAAGCGTCCTGGCTACAGACTTGAAGACCGGGCCCTGGCTGATGCGGCCTGGGTCATCTCTCGATTAGGAGGTTTGAATAGAGGTACCCGTGCCTGGACAAGTAAATCTGTGCGCACTCCTGAACAGCGAGGAGTGGAGAAATATAAAGGGACACCTGAAGAAGCAGCCCAATTAATTAAAGCTGCAGCCCGCTATTTTGGTGCAGCTACAGTCGGAATAACAATACTTGATCGAAGACATATTCATTCACAAGAAAGAGGAAAGGCAATTGTTTTTGAGTCAGCAGACGAACCTTACGAAGATGAGGAAAAACTTGTGATACCTGATAAATGCAAATATGCCGTAGCCTTGAGTGTCCAGATGTCACTTGACAATCTCCAGTGTTCACCTACCGCTATCAGCAGCGCTGGTTCTTCCATGGGCTATAGTCGATGTGAGTTTCTCGTGGCAGGGCTGGCTCAATTTATCAGAGGGTTGGGTTATGTAGCTATCCCCAGTGTGAATGATCTAGGTTCGAGCGTTGCCATCGGAGTGGATGCCGGTTTGGGAGAACTGGCGCGCACAAACCGACTGATTACACCCGAATTCGGTCCATGCGTCCGCCTTTGTAAGGTCTTAACCGACATGCCTTTGGCTACTGATAAGCCTATCGATTTTGGGATTATGGAATTTTGCAAGGTATGTAAGCGCTGCGCCGAAGCTTGTCCTTCTAACTGTCTATCGTTTGATGATGAACCAAGCTTTCAAGTGAAAGGAGAGTGGAATAATCCTGGTCATCAGGCCTGGTTTGAGGATTCCCCCAAGTGCCTCGCTTACTGGCAGGAGTCAACCTCTGGCTGCAGCATCTGTATTCCAGTTTGTCCCTGGGCAAAAAAGGATAAGACAATGATTCACGAAATAGTAAAGGCTACAAGCGCCAAAATTCCAGCGTTGGATATGTTTTTCAACACCATGGATGAAGCTTTTGGCTACGGAAGACAGAAGAGTGCTGATAAATGGTGGTCTCTCAACCTGCCTGAGTACGGCATTGATACAACTCAAGGAAAGGGGTGAGCAATGGCTGAAAAAGGGAAATTCCTTGTAGTAAAAATAAGAAAGAGTCCCTGGCTCATTTGGGTGCTGAGAGCAATTTGGTTTCTCTGGCTTTTATTCTGGGCTGAAGTTACAGTAGGTTCTTGGAAAGAGCTAGAGCGAAGAGCCTTTGTCATTTCGTTGGTTATTTTGTTAGTGAGCTTGTTTGTGGGCTCGTTGCTCTGGCTTTGGGGATATATAAGATTTAAAAAAGTTTCGTGAA
>SOIV01000133.1 GCA_004377005.1 Candidatus Aminicenantota bacterium
TTTCTGCTGTAAGCTGGACAAATTTTATGACTGGAACAAATCCCGGAACTCACGGCATCTTTGGCTTTACAGACTTTAAAAAAGACTCTTATGACCTTCGCTTCCCGAATTTCCTAGATCTAAAAAAAGAGACATTCTGGGATAAGCTGGGAGACCAAAGGAAAAAATGCATCATCATCAATCAACCCTCCACTTATCCCGCCCGCAAAATTAACGGAATTCTGATTTCAGGTTTTGTAGCCATTGAACTCTCTAAAGCAGTTTATCCTCCCTCTTTCAAAGCTCCTCTAGAGCGGGTAGGCTACGAGATCGATATTGACACCCAAAAATCAGCAGAAAATACTGAATTTCTCTGGAAGGACCTGGCTAAAACCCTTAGTGCACGCCTGAAGGCTTTCAATCTCTTCTGGAAGGAAGATTGGGATTATTTTGAATTTGTCATCACCGGCACGGACCGCCTCCATCATTTCCAGTGGGATGCTTATGAAGATGAAAGCCATGTGTATCATCAAAACTTCCTTGATTACTACAGTCAGATCGACCGAGTAATCGACGAAATCGTAACATCTTTTCGGAAGTTAACTGACAATGATAAAGGCCTCTATCTTCTTTCAGATCATGGATTTGCCAAGATCGAACAGGAAGTCTATCTTAATGCCTGGCTGGAGGAGCAGGACTATTTAAAGTTCAAAAATCATTCTCCTGAAAGCCTGGCCGAGATCTCCCCTTCATCTAAAGCCTTTGTCATGGAACCAAACCGTATCTACCTGAACTTGAAAGAAAAATTCCCTGAAGGTTGCGTTGAACCATCAGAAAAAAAAGCTCTAAAAGAGGAAATCAGTAAAAAACTGGAACGACTTGAATACAAAGGGAAAAAAGTTGTTAGATGTGTGTTTGATGCTGAAGAAATTTACTCCGGTCCCTATCTTGCCGAGGGCCCAGATTTAATCGTGCTCTCAGAGTGTGGCTTTGATATGAAGGGCTCAGTCAAGAAAAAGGAAGTCTTTGGCCGCTCGAAACTGCAGGGCATGCACACATGGGATGATGCTTTTTTCTTATCAAAAAAAGAACAAGGCCAGGACCTCTCCATCTCTGATTTAGCAAAGATAATCCTGGATGACTTTTCAAAAAAATAAAATGGGAACAGGCTACTTTTTCTTCGCGCAATTTAAATCTTGGAGAACTCAACTTTTTCCAAGAAAAAGAAAAAAAATGGCACAGGCCGCTATTTCTATGCGGAGCCTGCATCTTGGTAAACTAAAACCTTTGCCAGAAAAAGTAGCCTGTCCCCTTTTCTCTAAAAGTAGCCTGTCCCCTTTTTTTCCTTTTTTCATTCTTTTACTTGCTCTTTCTCTACCCCTCCAAGCCTATATTGGTCCAGGAGCAGGGTTTGCCTTTCTTAGCTCCTTTTTTATCCTTTTTCTAACTTTTTTCCTGGCTCTTTTCTCCTTTTTCTCGTGGCCTTTTCGTTTTCTCTTGCGGGTTATAAAAGGGCAAAGAGCATATAAGAAAAGCAGTATCAATAGATTTGTAATCATCGGGCTGGATGGCCTGGAGCCGACTCTTGTCGAAAAATATATGTCCGAAGGGAAACTTCCCAATTTTTCAAAATTAAAAAAAGGAGGAACATACGCCAAACTTCAAACGACTATTCCGTCCATATCCCCGGTCGCCTGGTCTTCTTTTATGACAGGTTCCAATCCTTCCAAACACAACATCTTTGATTTTCTCAGCCGCGACCCAAAGACATATCTTCCAGATCTTTCCTCTGCGCGGATCGGAAAGCCTAAGAAAACTCTGTCTCTAGGAAAATACAATATCCCCCTTTCAAAGCCCGAAATCAAAGGTCTGCGCAAGAGCATTCCTTTTTGGAAAATCTTGGGGCAGAAAGGCATTTTCAGCACTATCCTGAGAGTACCAATAACCTTTCCTCCAGAAAAATTCAAAGGACATCTCCTCTCTGGTATGTGTACTCCTGACCTAAAAGGAAGCCAGGGAACCTTCTCCTTTTACACCTCAGATAAAGAGAGAATAAAAAAGCGGGAAGGCGGAATAAATATCCCTGTGACCTTAAATGGCGATAAAATTGAAACCTACATATCAGGCCCAGAAAACACCCTTCTGCAAAATGATGAAGAAATTCGCCTCCCTCTACTAATTTCCATCGACAAAAATAAAAAAGAAGCTTTACTGGAAGTCTCTGGCCAAAAATTCAAGCTGGAAAAGCATACATTCTCAGGATGGAAAAAACTGACATTCCGCCCTGGCCTGGGAATAAAAATAAAAGCCATCTGTCGTTTTTACATTTCTCAAATTCATCCTCATTTCGAGATGTATCTCACTCCGCTAAATTTAGACCCGGAAAAACCAGCTCTGCCTCTTTCCCATCCATTTATCTATTCTGTCTATTTGGCGAAGCTCCTGGGAAGCTTCATAACGCTTGGAGAAGCAAACGATACCTGGGCCCTGAACGAAGGAGTTCTCAGCGAAGAAGCCTTCTTAGAATTGACTTATTCAAACCATGAAGAATGGGAAAACATGCTTTTCAATGCTATGGATAAAACAAAAAAAGGCTTGATCACCTGTGTTTTTGAGACCACGGACAGCATCCAGCACATGTTCTGGCGGTATCTTGATGAGAGCCACCCTGCGCTCGAAAGCGGACAGGCTAAAATGAGCGCCAAGGTCATCGAAGACCTTTATCAAAAAATGGATGAACTGGTGGGGAAAGTTCTCGACAAAACAGATGAAAAAGACGTTGTAATCATCATGTCAGATCATGGCTTTAAGTCCTTCCGCCGCGGAGTGAATCTCAATTCCTGGCTTTATCTGAATGGCTATCTCTCCCTTAAGGAAGGAAAAAAAGGAAGCGACGAGTGGTTTAAGGATGTCGACTGGGAACACACCAAAGCATATGCTTTGGGTCTTGGGGGAGTTTACATAAACCAGAAAGGCAGGGAAGCAAAGGGGACGATTCATGCCGGTGAAGAAACAAAAGGCTTAAAGAGAGAACTCATAAGAAAGTTGGATGGTCTAAAAGACGAAGAAAGAAACTCTGTAGCCATCAATAAAGTTTTCGACCGGGATGAACTTCCATCTGGTCCTTATCTAGATAATTGTCCTGATCTTGTTGTAGGATACAACGAAGGATACAGGATTTCCTGGGATTCAGTCACTGGAAAAGTCAATAACCTTGTCTTTGAAGATAACATCAAAGCCTGGAGTGGAGACCACTGCATCGACCCCAGGATTGTCCCCGGCATATTTTTCTGCAGCGAAAAAATAAACACAAAGAGTCCTTCCATAATGGATATCGCTCCTACAGCACTCGAATTATTTGGCCTCCAGGTGCCCTCGCACATGGACGGGCTTTCACTGCTAGATGCCCAGAATTTTTCCTTGGATAAAAATAGAAAGGAAGAGAAAAAATGAATCACATAGACCGAAGAGAATTTATTAAATTAGGCCTGGCTGCTGGGTCTCTTCTGACTTTGGGAAGCTCAGACCTGGCTACAAAAGCTTTTGGAAAGAGGGAGACTCCCCAAAAAGTCCTTATCCTTGGACTTGACGGGATAGACCCTCGCCTTCTCCAGCTATGGATGAAAGAAGGAAAACTTCCTTATTTCCAGAGACTGGCGCGCCAGGGAGATTTTCTGCCCCTCCGAACAAGCATTCCACCTCAGAGTCCCGTGGCTTGGTCGAATTTTATCACCGGAATGAACCCCGGCGGGCATGCCATATTTGATTTTGTCCACAGAGATCCTAGCCGCTACTTTCCTGTGTTTTCTGCATCCGAAACTACAGAGGCAAAAAAAACAGTTCGAATCGGAAATCTTGTGCTTCCCCTTTCAGGAGGAGAGGTAAAGAATATGCGCAAAGGAAAAGCTTTCTGGCAGATTCTCGAAGATCATGATATTCCGGCAACTGTTTTTAAAATCCCGGCTAACTATCCTCCTGTCTCTACAAAACAGAGAACAATATCCGGCATGGGAACACCAGATATACTCGGAAGCTACGGTATATTCAACTACTACACAACAGAAGCCAAAGAACTCAAGGAGGATATAGGTGGAGGAAGAATACATCCGGTCAATGTCATCGGCAATAGAGTCGAAGCGAAGCTTCTCGGGCCTGTGAATGCGTTCAAAAAGGATAGGCCGGAATCAGCAATAGAATTCAAGGTCTTTATCGACCCGGTGAATCCGGTGGCAAAAATTTCGTTCCAAGATCACGAATTTATCCTCAAAGAAAGAGAGTGGAGTTCATGGAAAAGAATTCACTTCAGGATGATTCCCACCCAAAGTGTAAACGGAATCTGCATGTTTTACCTTAAACAAGTTCGGCCAAACTTCAAGCTTTATATTTCACCCATCAATATTGACCCAGGTCGAGCTGTCCTGCCCATCTCCACTCCCAAGGGATACTCTGAAGAGCTGGAGAAAAGGTTCGGTCCATTTTTTACCAAGGGTCTTCCGGCTGATACCAAGGCTCTTGACAATGACGTTCTGGATGATGGCGAGTTCCTTGAGCAGGACGATCTTGCCCTCAGAGAAAGGCTGGAGATGTTCGATTATGAACTGGCAAGGTTTTCCTCCGGGCTTCTTTTCTACTATGTCTCCAGCACTGATCAACGCCAGCACATGTTCTGGCGCCTTATCGATAAAGAACATCCTGCTTACGATCCAGCCCTGGCAAAAAAATACGGAAACACGATTGAAAATATCTATAAAGAGATGGATAAGTTACTGGCAAAAGCCATGGAAAAGGTGGATAAGGATACGGTGCTCATCGTCATGTCTGATCACGGGTTCTCTCCCTTCCGCCGCTCTTTCAATCTAAACACATGGCTTAAAGAAAGCGGCTACCACACCTTAATTAATCCCTGGAAACAAGGTCGAGAAGATCTTTTCATGAACACTAATTGGTCTAGAACCAAAGCTTATTCTTTTGGTCTGAACAGCCTTTACATTAACCAAAAGGGAAGAGAAGCGGAAGGCGCTGTCAACCCAGGGCCAGAAAAGGAAGCTCTCGTTCGAGAAATCGCTTATAAATTAGAAAATTTCCGGGATCCCAAAACAGGGGAAAGGCCGGTTTTAAGGGCATATATTGCCAAGGATGTTTACCAAGGTCCGTATGTGGACATAGCTCCGGATATCATTGTCGGCTACAACCATGGCTACCGCACGTCCTGGGCTACTCCATTAGGAAGAATCCCAAAAGAAATCGTTGAGGATAACACTGAAAAATGGAGTGGAGACCACTGCATGGATCCAGAAGTTGTTCCTGGAATTCTACTCACTAACCGCAAGATAAAGGCCAAATCTCCGGCTCTTCATGATCTAACGCCGACAATACTCAAAATCTTCGGCGCAGAAATACCAAAGGAGATAAAAGGGAAACCGATATTTTAGATTCCAGGAGATAAAAAATGGGAAAAGCCAAAATAAAACTGGATAAAGATTTAATGGATAAAGTCAAAAAATACGCCAAAATGGCTGGCTATTCTTCTCCAGAGGAGTTCATCACCCATTGCCTGGAGAAAGAGATTGCAAAACTCGAAGAATCCGATTCAGAGGAGGAAATCAAAAAAAAGCTTAAAGGACTTGGATACATTTCTTAA
>SOIV01000144.1 GCA_004377005.1 Candidatus Aminicenantota bacterium
TTGACGTATGTTTCTCCTTTAAAGCTTAAATAAGGTTCAGTGGCCGCAGGGTTGATAAAACTCAAGCGTCCATTTAGTATTTTAAATTTTCTATCCTGAAAATAGACTTCTCCATCTATAGCTTCGATATCGCCAAGCACCACTGGCGTTATCACACTGCCTGTTAGAGTCAGATCAAACCTGCCTCTAGCCGTGCCCAAAGAGTTCTCCATCCACGCATTATCATCTGCTCTAAGTCGAATGTTCAGAGTAAGGTCATCAAAAAAGCCTGGCTCTTCTCGGGGCGCATAATAAGGGCTTGAATAAAAAGTAAATTTCTCGTCAACTTCACGCCTCCAGGAAAGCTTTTGAGCCAACAAATCTCCTTCCAATACAAAGCGATTAGAATCCTTTATCAGATTCAAAGAGCCATCAGTCAAGACCCTGGTCCTTTCTAAGGGAGAGAGAAGCAAATTTTTCCCCTCTATTTTAAGGTCAATATTCTCAATCCTGCCGTTTCCAAATTCCAACTCACCATTTCCCTGAACATCACCTCCGCCTAATTTGGCCTGAAGGGAGCGAAAAGAAACCTTGTTGTTTTCAACAAACATCAACCCGGAATAATCTCTCAAAGCATGGGCAAACCGCTCCAGCGGAAAAACCGACCCTTGAAAATCAATAGCACCTTTGATCTGAGGAGAGCCTTTTCCGCCTCTAACTTCGCCCAGATAATTAACGCGCCCCTTGGCCCCTTTCCATGGAAGGAGGAGATCGAGATTGGTGACGCTTCCTCTTATATCGACAGAAAACATTTCATCACCAACAGGGATAGGGAGAGCGAGTGAAATATTAAACTCATTTTTACCTGGAAGGAAATTTCCGTTTAACTCCAAACCAAGCCTTCCTTCCGAGTAGCCAAGCTTCGCCTGTCCCCTTGCTTCGGTTTTCTGAAGATGAATATAGTGCAAATCCTTAATTTCAAAATTGCCCAGGGCCAAGTCCTGACCGAGGACGCCTTTTCCCTTAAGGCTGAATCCCAGGTTCCCCTTGACGTCAGCATAAAGGGAAGAGAGGTCGATATCCTCTCCACGGATATCGATGTCGAAATCTTCAGCTCGAAGGTCTACACTGGCGTTTCCTTTTACAACGCCCCCATGCAAATAAAATTGAAGCTCGGAGAAAGAGAGGGCATCGCCCTGCCATTCCAGTTTGCCGCTTATGTCTCTCAGGTTCTTGCCTGCGAATTTCATCGATGAACTGGAAAAGGTACTTTTAAGCTGAATATCCTCATTTTTTTGCTTGACTTCAAAATTTCCTGAAACCTCTCCCTGGAGAGGAAAATCAAGGTCAAAACCCGGAAAAATTCTTTCAATAAGACCTCGATCAAGTCGAATATCAACTTTCAGCCCTTCCGGGCTCGAAAAGAGGCTAATTTTCCCTTTCATGAAAGAATCATCTATCCTGAATCTCCCAAAAAACTCATCCCCTATTAGCTCGACTTCACCTTCGACCGAATCTGCATCGAATCTATCATAGCCTCCGGGAGTGAAGGCGAAATCTGCCTTAATCTGAGGGAGATCATAATCGCCAAAGATATGAATATTGCTCTTGCCTTTCCCTCTTATCTCGGGAAAGTCGAAATTTTGTGAAAGTATCACAGATGTAAACTGTCGAGCCTGCTTTACATCCTTAATCTCGCCTTGAATAGTTATGTCCAGCTCCTCCCCAACTTCTGCTTTTCCTTCAACGTTAATCTGGCCAAAACTAGAGGAAAGATCTTGAGAAGAAAATGTAAACTCATTCTTCCCGTCCCAGTTGAATATAACCAGGCCGTCAAAAGGAAATCGACCCGACTCGACTTCGAAATCCTCTTCCCTGAATTCTGCAACCACTTTAAGTTTCTCGTTTTCAATCGAGAAACTTCCCCAGGCAGGAGACTTTACGGGCCAGGGCAGGGAAAAATAATTCATTATAGGATCCAGATGAACTCCTTGAGCTTCTCCCGCAATTCTATCATCTGCCAGATGAATTCTTACAAATTCAGGCGGCATTGATTTCTTCCGGATATTAAACTCTACAGTTGTATCAGCTTTTTCGTTAAAATCGATTTTTCCGTTAACTTTTCCCAGGAAGACTCTGTTCAAGACAAGGCTCTCGCTCGAAAAGTTCCCTTTAAAAGCAATCCCTTCGCTGCTTCTGGTAAGAATTCCTGCTCCTTCAACCTCCCCCTCCCAATCAAAAGGAAGATGAAGAAAATCGACAACGAATGAAGCTTTTGCTTTCAAAGAAGTTTCCAGGCGTAAATCAGGATTTAACGGATTGAGCAAGCTCCCTTCGGCTTTCAGGCTAAAATCAGAACCATCGATTTCAATTCTTTTTATGATGATCTCTTTGCCGCGTCTATTGACAGAAAGACTCACTTTTCCCTCTACCTGCGGCAGGGTTGGGTCCAGTGATAAGATATTCTGCTCTGCTTCTGCTTGAAAAGAAAGATCACCTTTTTTCTGGGAAAAACGGGCATTAATATTCCTGGACTGAAAACTCACTTCTTTTCCCCGAAAATAGAACTCCCCTTCCTTTATCGATCCTGCTTCTACCGAAAATGGAAGAGAAAAGCTGAATTCTCTCTTTTCCTTCCCTTTTTTGGCAGAGGTACCATTGAGTCTTAAGATCGGGCGTTCGATAGAAACATTAAAGGGTCTTTCCCTGGTTAACAACGATCCATAAGAGATTCTTACAGCAATTTTTTTTGCAGAAAAAAGGGGCGAAGGAGTGCGTGCTCTCACATCTTCTAAAATGAGAACAGGAGGGAAAACAGACACGTGAAGGTGGGAGTAATCAAAGCTTGATTGTACTTTTTTCGTTATCCGGTTAAGAAGAATATTTTTGATGACCACCCCTGATCCTGTCAAAAGGAGGATTATGACGAAAAGAATGACGAGCAATCTAAGCTTTTTATGTGCCTTCATGATTACTCTCTAATTACTCAGCAGAAACGAGACCTGCTGATATTTATTTACCAAAAATATAAATTTAAGGGTAGTTTTATATTATATCACGGTTAGTGCCTTGTATATAGCTCCTTGCGGGGTCAGTCGCCGATTTTGTTTTTTATGTCGACAGGCCTATTAATGAATACGATACCGAAGATTCATTTGCTTTATCCTTAGCCGAAGACAGTAACTATGGCTATATAAGAAAGGAAGAATATAACAATTTAATGGGGTCATCCTTTTTGCTTTTTGCCTGTCTCAGAAAAGATCAAGAATTTCATATAAGCGCATTAAAATCTCACTGCAAGGATGAAAGCGTCATAGATATCTCCTATCATCAGGATGAGATTGCCACACTCCCCAGCCCATTTATAAAAAGAGCGAGGTCACCCGCGATGTAACGCATTAGTAAAATTGCGTTTGTATGAGTAAAAGCAAAAAGCAAGACCTGACCCCAACTAGACCTCAACTATATAGATCCCGTTCCTATTCGACAGAAAAAAGGAGGGAGCCGGCTTCTACAGAATCACCGGCCGCAGGATTTATCTTTGTTATTATCCCGGGTTGAGGGGACTTAATCTCATTCTGCATCTTCATGGCCTCCAGGACTAAAACAGCCTGGCCTTCCTTTACTTCTTCCCCTTCTTCGACAAAAACCTTCACTATTCTCCCCGGCATGGACGTCTTGACATCTCTCTTCTTGAGCTTTGCTCCTTTCCTTCCTAAAACCTGCGAAACAGACTTCTTCTCTATCTTGAAAAATCGTCCATTCACATAAACAGAATGAGATGAAGAATTTGAATTGATTATAACGTTGTGAATCTTACCATCTATATTCAGAAGAATCTCATCGGAGCTTAAGAACTCAACTAAAACATGATATTCTCTTTTTCCGAGAGAAACCAGAATATCATTCTTTACTTTTTCTTCCAGGTTTAGCGTGAACTCTTTATCATCAAGCCAAAGTGAAAAATTCATTTTACAGCCTGTCGGAAAAGTTTTGTAATCTCCCCTGAAATTTCCAATTGCTCTCTTTTCTTTTGAGTGCAGACGCAGGGCCTGATTTTCTCTCCGCATAAGTTTTTATTCCTGCTGCTATCAAGGCCACTACCTCTTCTTCTGGTTCTACCCCGTCTTTTTCCTTCTCCAGATTGGCGATGAAATGGGTATTGTAATCGCCCGCAAAGAATTCCGGGTGAAGAAGAATCCGTCTGAAAAAAGGAATCGTCGTTTTTATACCATAGACCTGGTATTCGGATAAAGCTCTGAGCATTCGATGAATGGCTTCAACTCTTGTGCTTCCCCAGGTAACCAGCTTGGAAAGCAGGGGATCGTACTCAAGAGGCACTTCATATCCTTGGTAGACTCCGTTATCAACCCGAACACCCAATCCTCCCGCAGGGGTTCGGAGATGAATTATTTTCCCGGGGGAAGGCATAAAATTATTGGCCGGATCCTCGGCATATATTCGGCATTCCAGCGAGAATCCTTTGGGCTTTATATCCTCCTGGCTAATACTTAACGGAAAGCCTGCCGCTATTTCAATCTGGCTCTTGGCAAGATCAATGCCCGTTACCATTTCTGTGATTGGATGTTCCACTTGAAGCCTGGTATTCATTTCTAAAAAATAAAACTTTTTCTTTTTATCAACCACAAATTCCACCGTTCCGGCATTCCTGTAGTTCACCGCAGCTGCTGCTTTCACAGCAATCCGTCCCATTTCTTCCCGCATCTCATTATCAATGAAAGGAGAGGGTGTTTCCTCCAGGACTTTTTGGTATCGTCTTTGAATAGAACACTCCCTTTCTCCCAGATATACAATATTCCCAAAATTGTCAGCCAGGATTTGAATCTCGATATGATGTGGCTCGTCGAGATATTTCTCGATGTAGATAGAGGGATCAGCAAAACTCTCTTGCGCTTCAGACTGGGCCAACCTGAAAGATGAGAGAAGGTCTTTCCTTTTCCTCACCAACCTCAACCCCTTGCCTCCACCGCCAGCTGTTGCTTTAAGCAGGACAGGAAAACCTACCTTTTCAGCTTTCTCCTTTAAATCTTTCTCATCTTTTAAAGATTCAAGAGTGCCCGGGATAACCGGCACTCCGGCTTTGGTCATCCTCGTCCGGGAAGTGGTTTTATTCCCCATGATTCTCATCGGCTCAGAGGGTGGTCCTATAAAGACAATCCCTTCTTCCTCGCATCTTGCCACTAAGCCAGGATTTTCAGCCAGGAATCCATAGCCGGGATGGAGAGCCTCAGCTTTGCTCTTTTTTGCGACTTCAATTATTTTTTCGATATTGAGATAACTCCGGGATGGTGCTGATTCACCAATATAGTAGGCTTCTTCAGCCAGTCTTACATGAAGGGCTTTCCGGTCTGCCTCTGAATATACGGTCACAGGAACAATGCCCAACTCACGACAAGCGCGGATTATCCTGACAGCAATCTCGCCTCTGTTGGCAATCAGAACTTTCTTGAACATTTTAGCCATTTTTCTATTCTCTCGGTTCTTGTTTTTCTGCTTTTTACAATAGTCTCTTTTAAAAAAGAGATGAGATTGCCGCGCTCCCTTCGGTCGCTCGCAATGACGTTCTCTTCCATATCATCCTGTATATCTGTTTAATGAATCAAATCCTTTCTATATTA
>SOIV01000191.1 GCA_004377005.1 Candidatus Aminicenantota bacterium
CAATCCCTTTTAGCTCTTCTATCTTATGAAGAGAAATAATGTCCCTGGCTTCTATCAAACCCTGTTTTATTTCCACAAAGAGGTCTGTCCCCCCAGCTGCAATCCGAGCCTCTTTGAGTTCTCCTAAGAGTTTAAAAGCCTCAACTAAGTTTTGTGGAGAGTGAAATTTTATTTCAGAGAGGGCCATCTGGGTATCTTTGCTCAGTCTGTTTCCTTAATAAATATGATAAAAAAGCGAGGAAATTCCTGTTGCCTCATACCTTCTTCAGGCTTATAAGGTGAAGTTTCCAGGGGATACTTTTTACACTTTCTCGAACACATAATTCAACTGCCCATTCGGCAGCTTGTTGACTACTGTCTTCATTTCCATGCCAAGCTTAACTTCATCGTCAGGGATATCGCCGGCAAGTCTGCCGAAGATTTTATAATCTCCATAGTCGACAAGTGCGATGCTATAAGGCAAATCTCCTTCGAACCCGACGGGAGCATACTTCAGTTTGCTGTACGATACGAGCTTCCCTTTCCCAGATACTTCAAACCATTCCACGTTTCTGGAAAGACAATGATAACAATCAGCCCTGGGCGGGAAAAAGACCTTCCCACAGTCTTGACAGCGGGTACCCATGACTTTGCCCTTTTCCAGGAAATCTATAAAGTCGTTCACCTTAGTGACGGAGGTAAAGCTAACCGTCCCAAATTTTTTAAACCGATCATCTATCTCTTTCTTCTTACTCATCTCTTCACCTCCCAAGAATGGTGACATTTCCATAAAGGCCCACTCCGCCGATGTTATGGACCAGTCCTATCCCCGGATCCTTGACCTGCATTTCTCCCGCATCACCTCTGAGCTGAAGGACAATTGTCCTGATCTGGGAACCACCGGTTGCACCAATAGGATGACCTTTGGATAGCAAGCCTCCATCCACGTTTACGGGTATATTCCCCTCTTTGTAAGTCTCTTTGCTCTTTACAAGTTCCCTTCCTTCTCCTGGCTTGGCAAAGCCCAGGTCTTCATAGGCCAGTATTTCTGAAATAGTGAAACAATCGTGAACCTCTGCTACATCAATATCTTTTGGAGTTACACCGGCCATTTTATAAGCTTGTTCAGAGGCCTGACGGGCTACGGCCAACCCTGTAAACAGATCTCTGCCTGCCATGTTAACACTGGCTGATGCGGCGCCTAATCCCAGAATCCAAACTGGTTTTTTCGAAAGAGCCTTAGCCTTTTCTTCGCTGGCTACTATAAGGCAGGAGCTCCCATCTGCGTTGGCACAGCAATCTCCTACGCGAAGAGGGCTGGCTACCGGACCAGACATGAAATGGTCTGGATCAGTGAACATCTCAAGCGTCACCGGTTTGCGGAACAGCGCTTTTTCGTTGATAGGGCCGTAAGTAGCAGCCTTCACCCTAATAAGAGCCATGTCGTCAAGAGTGGTTCCGTACTTTTCCATGTGAGCCTTAGCAAACATAGCGTAATAAGCAGGCATCATCGTGCCGAATGGACTTTCCCACTGAATATCAGCTCCTCGGCCCATCCGTTCCTGAGATTCTGCCGAGGAAATCTCTGACATCTTCTGAAAACCCAGAACTGCCACTACATCATGAAGGCCTGATTTCACTAAAGAATAAGCCATTCTCAAACCCATGCTTGTTGAGGAGCACAAACTCTCTAAATAGCAGGTTGGTTGAGGGATAAGACCGAGGTATTCAGCAAATACCCCTGATGGTGAGCGCTGCTTGTCGTACTCAGGTGCCGAACAAATAACAGAAGCATCGATATCACCGACAGAAACTTTTGCATCCTCCACGGCTTCCTTAAATCCCTCAAAAGCAAGCTCTCTGATCGAGCCGGGATACCCCCGGACAAAAGCACTCTGTCCGACGCCGATAATCGCTACTTTTTCCATAAATTACCTCCTTAAATGTATTGGCCCCCATCGACTTTAATGACTTCTCCTGTGATATGGCGAGCTTTCTCACTGCAGAGGAAAGAAACCAGATATGCAACATCTTCTGGTTTTCCAAGTGAGTTAAAAACAGTCTCTGAGAGAGAACTCTGTTTAAAATCGTCAGGCATATCTTTAATCATATCCGTTTCAATCAAGCCTGGAGCCACCGCATTAACATTCACTTTTGATCTTCCCAGTTCTTTGGCTACGGTCTTGGTCAAGCCGATTGTTCCTGCTTTAGCCGCAACATAATTAGACTGTCCAAATCTGCCTCTCATAGCATTTATAGAAGTGATGTTTATGATTTTCCCTGATTTCTGCTCCTTGAAAACCGGGGCCGCAGCCCTGATAAAATTAAAGGTTCCTTTAAGATCAACATTAATAACAGCATCCCATTGTTCTTCAGTCATCTTCCAAACCACTCCATCCCAGTTCATACCAGCATTGTTCACTAAGATATCTAAGCGACCAAATTTATCTATAACATCTTTAACCAGCTTCTGGACTGCTTCAAAATCAGAGACATCGATTTTGTACTCTTGGGCTTTGTGGCCCATGGTCTTTATCTTATCGACGATTGCTTTTGCCTCTTTCTCATGTTTCCGGTAAGTTAAGGCCACATCTGCCCCGTTTTGGGCTAAATCCAAGGAAATACTGGTGCCGATGCCCAGGCTGCCCCCAGTTACAAGGGCTACGTTCCCCTTTAGATCCATTTCATTCCTCCTATTATTCAATTTTTCCTTTTACATAAAGGTGGGCTTGATGAATCAAGCCCCTACAATATAAATATAACAGGCCTGGTGAATCAAGTCCCTGCAATTTTCTTTATTCTTTAGGTTTGGGCAAGACTGCTTCCATAAAAGCCTCATCCACCGCCTTTCCTTCAGCGATGAGCTGCCTGTACTTAATAAAATCAATAACGTCCTGTCCGGTTATCTTCTTTGTATTAAAAGCCTGGAAGCCCAAATATGCCTCTGTGGTCATGTTTACAGCCAGCCAATGACGGTTGTAATTTTTTGCCATATCCCAGAAATATTTCTTTTTGGCTCTTACACTATCGAGAGTTTTTATCAGGCAGCCTGGAAAGAGGTTGGTAAATTTCCAGATTACATCGTTCACAGCTTTATCCAAAAGCTCCAAATCAATTGAGGCTGTTTTGAGAAACTCCTTTGCTTTCTTTCCTTCTTCTCCTTTGAGGAACTCTCCATAGACAATTTCTCCATCTTCAATATATTTATCCGTAATTACTGCAGGATTGCGGATGAACTTCCCATCCTTTTTTACTACCGCAGCTACTTGACTGATCAGGCCAAGCCTTTTCATCTTATAGGCACTCCACAATTCACAGGAAACACAATTCCAGATGGCATCTTCAATGCTCAAGAACCAGGGGAGAAAATCTGAAGAGCCTCCGTCCGGAGCTGATCCGTGCCGGGGACCGGCTTGACCAAAAATAGCGGTATCAGCGGAAATAGCGGTATCACAGGCCATGCCTATTTCTTGACCGCCGGCGATTCTCATCCCGTTTACACGGCATATTGTCGGCTTCTTACACAGGAGGATAGAATCAACCATCCCGTTGAAAAGGTCCATGTATTCTCCGTATTCATTGGGCTTTCCAGAATAGTATTCTGCATACTCCTTAGTATTGCCCCCGGTACAGAAGGCTTTGTTCCCAACAGCAGTAAATACAACCGCTACCACACTCCTATCCAGAGAGGCATTCTGAAACCCAGCGATAACTCCCTTCACCATCTTAGTCGTATATGAATTGTATTGAGCAGGGTTGTTGAGGATAATCCAGGCAGAATAAAGACCTTTAATCTCTTTACCTGAAGCATCGAGGAGAGGCCTCTTCTCGTACGTTGTACATGGAGGTTCAGTACCCCAATGCTCCTTTCCCCAGAGCAAATGATCTTTGATCTCTTTATCTTTTTTTAGCCAATCTAAACCCATCTTTTCCTCCTATCAAGTGAGAAATAATTATCATATTTAACTACAGAGGCAATAGAGAATGTAAACTGCATCTTCTCTCTTTCCCCTGTGGCTTTCTAATTCTTTTTATTTATAATTTGGCATTGTTCCAAAGTGAATACTAATTTCACAATAAAGAAACGTCAAGCTCAAGGTGCTTTTATTTTTCTTTTGTCTATAACGGCGACTAGAAAAAATGTCGTAAAACTTACCACCCAGCAAAAATAGATTGGATGGATAAGGCCAATTCTTTGAAAAAAAGTCGAAACTTGAGGAAATATGAGCCAGACGGCAAGGGCAGCCATGGATGTAAGCAAAGTCCAGGTAGCATGAGCACGCCTGCATACTTTTGGCCAAAAAATTGTCATTAAAGTCACCAAAGTATAACCAGTAGTCAGAGAGAGTCCAAGAAGTAGTGTTTTTAGAATATTGCCAGAAACAAAAGACGCAAGAAGATAGGTAAAAACACTCAAAACAAGAACAGCAATTCGAGAGATTCTTCTTTCTTCTTTTTCCTCAAGATCAGGAGCCACAAACCTCTTTATTAAATCTCCCACGACCAATGTGGCACTCCCGACAAGAAGGACGGAAGCGGTGGAAACATCAGCAGCCCACAGTCCAGCCAGGACAAGACCTGCTACTACGGGACTAAGACTCAAAACTATTCGGGGTAGAGCTTCGGTGGCTATAATCTCTGGATGAAGAATTGTAGCTGCCATGCCTAGGACCGCACTTATGAAGCCTATTGGAAGAATAATCAATCCGCCTAAGATAAAACCTTTGCGGGCAGAAGAGGAGTCTTTAGCGGCAAAAGTAATCTGGACCACAGACTGAACTGAAAAGGCCATGGTGACCATAACCATGAACCAGGCAATAATAAGCGGCCAACCGATTGCCCCAAGATCAAAACCAGGGTGCTCAGAAGGAAGCTTAGCCACAAGTGCTCCAAATCCTCCTATTTTTCTAATCGCTATAATTACTCCTAAAATGATTCCTACGTAGATGAGAATAACATTGATTATGTTAGTCAAACCTGCCGCCCAAAATCCGCCAATCAATGTTATCCCTATAAAAACCACTGCGGTAATAAACATGCCTTGCCTGAAACTAAACACATCGGGAAGGAGCGAAGAGAGGATAGCACCGCCGGCTACATACTGAACAGAAATAATTACTATCTGCAGGACGAGCTGACCTATGACACCTATGACCCGGCCTGATGTGCTGTAATGTCTTTCGAAAAGCTCTGGGAGGGTGGCTACCTCCATCCGGCGGTAGCGGCGGGCTACGATAAGACCGACTAAAATGGCCGCCACAGCCCAGGCAGCATTATACCAGCCTGCTGATATTCCAGTGCTGTAGGCTCCTTCTGCAACACCAATTGTGGAAGCACCTCCCACAGCCAGGCCCGCAAGAAGGGAAGCAACTACCCAGAAAGGAAGATTCCTGCCGGCCAAAAGATAAGCAATCATCCCTCCTCTACTAAGTCGGCGCGTTATCCAGGTGATTACAAAGAGAAGGACAATGTAAACACAGACAATGCTTAAGGGAACCCAGTTCATGTTAAATGCTTACGTTTTACGGACCTGAGAAATCAAATCCTAACAATCATTGTTTATATTCATAAGGTGGGCTTGATAAATCAAGCCCCTACAATATTAAAACAAACCTTGTTCAAAAGTGCG
>SOIV01000085.1 GCA_004377005.1 Candidatus Aminicenantota bacterium
GCCTGTTCGGTGACAACCTTAAGCTTTCTCAGGACTTCTTCCCCTCTGGCCACCGCTATGAAGAGGAGAGATGTGGCGAGCAAAAGGGCGGAGGCTTTAGTTATTTTTTTCTTCATGGGTTATGAAAAATAAAAAATTGGGAATCTTCTCCAATGTTAAAATTATAGATAAGGAAAAACTGGCTGTCAAGGAATCGATGGCTCTATAAAAAATGCGGGGCAGGAAAATTCAAGGGGCCAGACTTGCTTCTCACTAGGAAAAAATGTTAATATTCATAAAAATCCAGAGGAGCAGACAATGAATAGACTATTGAGTGAAAAAAGTCGAATTTCCCTCGTTCTCATTTTAGCCTGTCTTCTTCTTTCAGCAGGCCCGATTTTCGCGGGCAAGGGACCAAAAATTAAATTCAGAGAAGAGTCAAAAGATTTTGGCAAGATGGAACAGGGGAAGGTTTTAACTCATATCTTTGTTTTCAAAAACGAGGGCGACGAAACCCTTAAGATAAAAAAAGTCACGACTTCATGCGGATGCACTGCGGCTCTCCTCTCTAAGAAGGAAATTGCCCCTGGAGAAGAAGGAGAGATAAAATTAACCTTTAACACCAAGGGATTTGAAGGCAAGAACACCAAATATATCAATGTGGAATCAAACGATCCCGCTCAACCTCGCAAGCGTCTCACTGTCTCAGCCGAGATAGAGGTTCCCCCCAGGCCCAGAATTTTCCTGGACCGTTATGCTATTGATCTTGGTTTGATTCTGGAAAACGAAGAGATTCAAGCCAGAACAAAGGTTAAAAACAGGGGCGAGTTGGAATTAAGAGTCAATTGCACGCACAAGCGTGCCTCTTTTTTTTCAGGCGGTAAAAAAATTACTTTTCCCCTTAAGATCGCTGCAGGGAAAGAGGCAGAAATAGAGATAAGAATACCTCCCAGCAAAAGAAAAGGAGTGATGAGGGAATATGTTGTCATAAAATCTAATGACCCCATGAAGCCCAACCTCTCTCTGTACTTGAGCGGTTATATCGCCACCAAGCAACAGCTCAAAGAACTATTTGCCAAGTATAAAAATATTTTGGACTAAGACTACGAGAAGATTAAATTGATAAACTGAGAATGAAAAAATGATTCTTTTTGCTAATTTTCTAAGTGCCTTCGCTAGAATTATCCACGGTGCTTTAACGATCTACATGTTGATTGTTTTTTTCAGGGTTATTCTATCCTGGGTCAGGATTCCTGCCCTCTATCAGCTTGCGGTCGTCTTTTATCATTTAACAGAGCCAGTAATGAGACCAATAAGGAGGTTCGTTCCCCCTAATAAAATGGGAGGGATTGATATAACTCCCATTATTGTTATTTTTTTGATCATGTTTGTGGATCAATTCTTTACTGTAACTCTCGCAGATTACGCACATCAGCTGAGAGAGCAGGCGTTGTCTTCAACGCCAACATTTAACTGAAAATCTGTGGGCAAGGCTGCGTCTTGAACCAGAAAGATAAAATCTATTTAAACATCAAAGTTCAGCCCCGTGCCCGCAAGCCCGGCATAGAGAAGGTGAGTTCTGGAGAGTATAAAATTCGAGTGTCCGCCCCTCCTTCCAAAGGCGAAGCCAACAAAGAAGTCGTAAAAACATTAGCTTCCCACTTCGGTCTTCCTCCCTCCAGCGTGAAAATTGTCCGAGGGCAAAAATCTCAAC
>SOIV01000134.1 GCA_004377005.1 Candidatus Aminicenantota bacterium
TAAGATGATAGAACTATATCACATCTGGAAGCAGTACCAGCCACCCCGGTGGGCCCTCTCTGATGTTACATTCCACGTGAAGAGAGGAGATTTCTACTTTATCACTGGGCCCAGTGGTTCAGGAAAAACAACCCTCTTAAAAATGATATTGAGAGAGATCATTCCTACTCAAGGTCAAATCATCGTTGATGGGAAAAATGTTGTCAGAATTCACGACCACAAAATTTATAAGCTGAGAAGGACTATTGGCAGTGTCTTCCAGGACTTTCGCCTCCTTTTCCACAAAAAGGTGTTCGAGAATGTGGCCATTGTGCTCCGGGTTATCGGAATTTCCCGCAAAGAAATCAGAAGAAGAGTTTTCAATGCTCTGAGGATAGTCAACCTTCACCACAAAATGTGGGAGTATCCTTCTCAACTTTCGTACGGCGAGCAGCAGAGATTGGCTATTGCCAGGGCTGTGGTGAACAACCCAAAAATCCTCCTGGCCGACGAGCCAACAGGAAACCTTGATCCTGAGCTTGCCTTCGAAATCATTACCTTATTCAAGGAAATAAACAAACAGGGCGCCACTGTTATTATTTGTACGCATGATCGGGATCTGATCCGCCATTTTGGTGAGAAAATTCTATTCCTGTATAAAGGAAAATTAATCAGAAAGGAAGCACTTTGATTATCCAAAAATTAAAGTACTTTCTCAAAGAAACGCTCAGGAACCTCTGGCAGTATAGAATTCGTAACTTTTTCTCCATCACTATCATCTGTCTGTCGTTTCTTATATTTGGAGTATTTCTCTCTCTCTCCAACAACCTCCATTATACAGCTCAGCAGCTCTCCAAAAACATGATGATCATCTTTTTTCTGGAGAAAAATCTGCCTGAAGACCAAAGAAGCCTCGTAGAAGAAAAGCTAAAAGGATCATCTCTGATAGAAGCCGTTCAATTTATCAGTCCAGAGCAAGCCCTAGAAGAATTCCAGAATAATTTTCCAGAACTTAGAAGAATCATCGAGAATTTAAGGGTAAATCCTTTCCCCTCTTCCTTTGAAGCAACCATCAGTGAAGAAAATATCTCTTCTAGCGAAACGCTGACGTTTATCCAGGAAATGAAGGAAATGAAGGGAGTCGAGGATATTCAATTCAACAGAGATTGGGTTGAAAAAATGCAGTCCCTCTCCAGATTGGCTCAAGCTGTTGGATTTTTTTTAGGAGGGATATTGGTTTTAGCCTCCTTTTTTATTATTTCTAGTGTCATCAAGCTTAATGTTTTTGCACGCCAAGAGGAAATCGTAATCCTCCGACTTGTCGGAGCGACAAACACTTTTATCAGAATACCTTTTCTTATGGAGGGAATGATTCTTGGAATACTGGGAGGGCTGGTCTCGCTGTTGTTGATTTTTTTCTTGATAAAGTTCTTCCCTCTTTATTTAGGTGCCTCTTTGGGAGTCTTCAGTGAACTCATAAATTTCCGTTATCTTTCCCTTTCTCAAATCATCATGCTCATCGCAACAGGAGCATTCATCGGCTTCTCCGGAAGCCTCAGTTCCCTTGCCCGCTTTCTCAAAGTATAAAAACTCTCCGCTATACCTAAAATATTTTACTTGCCCTTCTGTGGGCTTCTCTCAAAGGCTCGGGAATCCTGAATCTTGAACAACTGAGAACAAGTTTCATGGCGGATATGAAATCAATCCTATGT
>SOIV01000142.1 GCA_004377005.1 Candidatus Aminicenantota bacterium
TCCAGGACTGTCAATTATAAAGATTATTTGTTCGATATAGGAGGCCACCGCTTTTTCACAAAATTTGACGAAGTCAATATCATCTGGAATGAAATCTTAGGAGATGATTTTTTAGTCAGACCCAGATTATCCAGGATCTATTATAATAACAAATTTTTTTACTACCCAATTAAGCCGTTCAATGCCTTGATGAATATAGGCTTGATTAACTCTTTCCTGGTAATGTTAAGCTATATTTATTCCCAGATAAAGCCCTACAGGAATGTTAACAATTTAGAGGAATGGGTTTCAAACAAATTTGGGAAAAAATTATTCAACATATTCTTCAAGACCTATACAGAAAAAGTGTGGGGAATGTCCTGCAAAGAAATTCAAGCAGATTGGGCAGCTCAGAGAATCAAGGGTTTATCTTTGGGAAAAGCTGTATTAAACTCAATCGGATTCTTAGGAAAGGATCGGGTTACTACTCTAATCGATGAATTTCGCTACCCAAGGAGAGGCCCTGGACAGATGTGGAATAAGGCTAAACAAATAGTTATAGAAAAAGGAGGAAAAGTCGAACTTAACTCTCAAGTGACTCAACTCAACAAAAAAGACAATAAAATAATATCGGCTCTCATAAAAAGCGACGGCTCTTCCCAGGAAATAGGTGGAGATTATTTTCTATCCACGATTCCCTTAAGAGAGTTAGTTCAGTCTATAAAACCTGCTGCTCCGGATGATGTTCTCAAAGCTGCTCAGGCACTCAAATACAGGGATTTTTTCACTGTAGGGTTGGTCATCGACAAGCCTTCCATCTTCCCTGACAACTGGATATACATTCATTCGCCAGATGTTAAGGTGGGTCGTATTCAAAATTTTAAAAACTGGAGTCCTGAGATGGTTCCTGATTCTCAAACGACATCTCTTGGATTGGAATACTTTTGTTTCGACACAGATGATATATGGAAAAAAGATGACAAGGAATTAATCGAATTGGCAACAAAGGAGGCTGCTAAGCTTAAATTTGCTTCAATAGATCAAATTATTGATGGTTTTGTCATAAGGTCGCCAAAAACCTATCCTATTTATGATGAAGGATACAAAGAAAGAATTGAGATAATCAAAGACTACCTGTCAACAATCGAAAACTTACAAACAATGGGACGAAATGGCCTTCATAGATATAATAATCAAGACCACTCGATGCTGAGTGCAATATTTGCAATCCGTAATATCTTAGGCGAAAAGCATTCAATTTGGGACATAAATGTAGATGAAGAATACCATGAAGTCATTGAAAACAATAAATAATGTAAATATTTTAAATACGGATGCTATTTGAAAAACATCTGGAAGAAAAAAATTCAAAGAAAAATGAACATTAAAAATAAGGCAATAGTAAATTCAGTTGATAGACACATAAAAAGTTTTATTTTCAATAAAAGCGATAAAACATCTGTTCAATTGTTCAAGTACGGCTTTGTAGGTGGAATTGCTTATAGCGTGGATTTCGGCTTTCTCATCTTTCTAACAGAGGTTGTCAAAATTCATTATTTAATTTCAGCTGCTATTGCTTTTATCTTGGGCCTTTTAGTAAATTATGCCATTAGTATTCTTTGGGTTTTTCCTAAAAGAGCGTTAGCCAACAAGCGAACCGAATTTTTGATATTTTCGATTATTGGCCTTGTAGGACTCGGCCTTAACGA
>SOIV01000037.1 GCA_004377005.1 Candidatus Aminicenantota bacterium
GAAGAACTCCGAAAAATAGGAAAAGAGGCGACCAGGGACAACTTGATAAAAATGGGAAACGAGTTGAGAGAAAAAAGTGGCCATGATATCCTGGCTAGACTTGTTATGAAAAAGGTCAAGGACAAATCTGTAGTAGACAGCATTCGCAACCCCAGAGAGGTTGAATATTTGAGAAAGCAAAAAGACTTTATCCTCCTGGCCGTTGATGCACCTGTGGATTTAAGATATGAGAGAGCGAAACAGAGAGGAAGAGCGGAGTCAGCCTCAACTCTTGAGGAGTTCATCAAAAAAGAGGCAGAAGAGATGACAGATCTTGAAAAAGGACAGCAGCTTCATAACTGCATGAAGATGGCAGATTTCCTCGTGATCAATGATGGTTCCCTCAAAGATTTATACCGAAAGCTGGAGGAATTGTTATGAAAAAGAAAAGAATTTCCAAGGACGAATACTATTTGGGTATCGCAGAGGAAGTTGGACGGCGCAGCACCTGCTGGCGTCGATCCATAGGGGCCATCATCATCCGGGATGACCAAATCATCTCCACGGGATACGTGGGTGCCCCGAGGAAAACCAAGAGCAGCCTCGAACACGGCTTCTGCCTCAGGGATAAGTTGAAAATACCCCACGGCCAGCGCTATGAGCTGTGCCGAAGCGTCCATGCAGAACAAAACGCTATCATCAATGCTGCCCGAGCTGGAGTCAGCCTCCTGGGAGGCGACATGTACATCTACGGCAGTGCTTTCGGAAAAAATGAAACAATAGATGCTTTCCCCTGTTTTATTTGCAAGAAAATGATTATAAATGCCGGCCTTAACCGTATAATCTGCTCTACAGCAGATGGTAAAATGAAAATTTTCCGTTTAAGCGACTGGATTAAGGATTGGCAGGAAAGTGATATTCTCGATGATAGCCACCAATATGGCTAAGATGATTTAAATATCTTCTGCAGGTATTTGCAGAATGATATTCGAATACATACGGAGGACTTAAAATGAGCTCGCGCCTAATTTTCTTTACCTTTCTCCTCGCACTGGTATCTCTCCTACTGGGGTTTCAGGTTTTTTCCATCTGCCAACAGGAAACGCAAGTAGTCTCTACAACCAAGGTCAGCATCCTTAATCTTCTGAGGATCAGCCCTTCTTCTGAATCCATAGATTATGTCCATAATAAAACTCAATTTCAGCTTCATACACTTCTTACTGAACAACGTCATCCAAAAACCTGGGATTTAAGCAAAAGAATACAGAAGGACTGCAAGAGCGGCCTTCGTCTACTTTTCTCTGTAGACGAAGATATTGTGGAAAAACTTAAAGCACTGGCCAGAGAAAAAGAAACCCTGGAACAAGCTGTTCAGGCTATAGAACAAGCTCTCCTCTCCAGGCAAAAAATATACATCTACGGCTGCGGTGCCACAGGCCGTCTGGCCAAACAGATGGAAAGCACTTTCTGGCGCCCTTTCTGGCAAAAAGTCAGAAAAAAGAGAAGGATCTGGTCAAAGATCCAGCTCCATCTTGGGGATTCCATCGAGAATCAGCTCATCGGAGAGATGACCGGTGGAGACCGAGCCCTTATCAGTTCCCTTGAAGGATTTGAAGACCTGCAGCTTATAGGACGTCTTCAGCTTGAGGACAGAAAAGTCGAGAAAGGGGATGTGGTCATCTGTGTGACTGAAGGAGGTGA
>SOIV01000041.1 GCA_004377005.1 Candidatus Aminicenantota bacterium
AAGAAAAAGAAATCAAAGAAAAGTTAGATTTGCATGAATAAAGATTGTAGGGGCTTGATTCATCAAGCCCACCTTTTAAAAGATATGAAGAGAAATGTCATTGCGAAGAGCGAAGAAGATTCCTTCGCTTTGCTCGGAACAGGCTGCGCAATCTCATAAGAAAAGGTTATGAAGATAGACAAGATATTGGTATCTGTATTTCAGAGGAGGTTTAAATCCATAACCGAAGAGATGAGTATAGTCTTAGAAAAAACGACGCGCTCACCTATCCTCTGTGAGGCAAAAGATTTCGTTACCGGACTATATGATGGAAAGGGGAAGATGCTTGAACAGACTGAGAACCTTCCTATCCTCTCTTTTTCTCTGGGACCTGTTTGTGAGTATATAGTTCGTTATTTCGGCGATGATATCTATCCTGGTGATGTCATATTCCATAACGATGTCTTCTCTATGGGCAACCAGAACAATGATGTGGCTGTTTATAAACCAATATTTCACGAAGATAAACTCATAGCCTGGGCTGCTTCGAAGGGACATCAAGCAGATGTAGGAGGTTCAGTTGCAGGAGGGTATAATCCCAGAGCCACGGAGGTCTGGCAGGAAACACTTAGAATACCCCCTGTTAAGGTCTATGAACGCGGTAAATTGAGAAAGGATGTCTGGGACCTTATTTTCTCCAATATCCGTTTTGACATCGTAGCTGCAGATATGAGAGCCCAGATAGGTTCCTGTGTGGTGGGAGAGAGAGGAGTGTTAAAGCTTGTTGAAAAATATGGACTCAAAGTCTTTGATTCTCATAAAGAATATCTCTTCGATTCAACAGAGAAGATGATGCGCGCTGAGATAAAGACAATACCGAATGGAGTCTACCGTGGAGAGTCAACCGTATATTATGACGGGAGAACACCCGGTTCAAAATACAAGATAAAGGTTAAGATAACTGTTGAAGATGAGGAAATAACCTTTGATTATTCAGATACAGACCCTCAGACCGATGGATTTGTTAACGGAACATATACTTCATCTGCGAGTGCCACTCTCTTAACTTTCCTCCAAATGGTCAATCCTGATATGCCTCACAATGATGGGATGGTAAGGCCTGTGAAGATCATAATTCCAGAAGGCACAATTTTGAACGCCAAATATCCGGCTGCAACTACCTTCGGAAATCACTTATGCCCTCCTAATGCGGATGCGATAATCAGAGCTTTGTCTCGAGCGATACCCAAGAGAGTAACTGCAGGATGGAACCAGCTTTTATGCTATCTGACGAGCGGCTATGACCCAAGGAAAAAGGATAACTACGTGGATATAGGCTTCCTGGGATTGAAAGGCGGCTCTGGTGCCACCCATGGAGTGGATGGATATGACCACATAGGTATGATAGATGCATCGGGAGGAGTATTGGACCAGGATTATGAGATGTTCGAGCAGCAGACTCCGTATTTATTATTACACCACGAATACTGGCCTGATTCTGCAGGGGCTGGTCAATGGCGAGGAGGGCTTGGTGTTGAAACCAAGTTCAAGATAGGAGGGGAGAAGACGAAAGTTGTAACTTTTGGAGATGGAGATGTTGAAGCTCCGTTCGGACTTTTTGACGGGAAGAGAGCGACACTAAATAAAATAGAACTTCGGTATCCAGATGGCAAAGTGTATAAGACGACAAGTAAAGACCTGGTTGAGGATGTGCCCTCAGGAACCATTCTCTTCCAGCAAGCTGGGGGAGGAGGAGGATACGGAAATCCTTATCTCAGACACCCAGCTCAAGTTGCCCAAGAAGCAAAGAATGGAATTATAAGCATAGAGAAGGCAAAAGAAAATTATGGAGTTGTTATAGCCCCTGAGACATTTGAAGTAGATCTCAAAGAGACAGAAAAACTGAGAAAGAAAAATAAGTGACGCTGATTTCTTGATTCTCATTCTGCGTTTTCTGACAAATTGAGGTACGTGGGGAAATGTTGACCATAGAATATTCATATTAAAACAGTATTAAAGCAGTCGAAATTCAAGTAGACAACTGGTCTCAATACCCGATCGAGTTGATGAAGAAGCTCCATTTTATACTGATTGACGACTGTTCTGACAGCAAAGCTGATTTAAAGATCAACTTTCCGATTAATCTCACATTATTGAGAATCACTGATAACATCCCCTGGAACCAGCCTGGCGCAAAGAACCTGGGATTCAAATTTGCCAAGACTGATTGGATTTTTACTTCTGATATCGATCACGTTCTTCAGCCGGAAATGTGCGGAAAGCTAATAGAGCTCAAGAAAGAGAAAAAAACTGTCTATAATTTACTAATATACTTTTCATTTTGAATTTGACCTCAATTATTTTCTGATATATAAGTTAGAAAAGAAGTCAGCTCACTAAGAACTAACGAAAAATGGAGAAAATCTCAGGGTTCCGAGGAGGCAAATCCAAATCTGTAATCGGCTTGTTGTTGTTTTTCACGTTAGTTTTTGTTTTTGAGATCAAGAGTTTTGCAGCCGACCCCAGTTCCCGACATTTATATTTAGGTTTGGATTCGGTTCCCTATTCAATATTTGCAGAGGCTCAGGAGAGGGGACTTTTTAAAGATTTTCGTCCCCCATCAAAAATGATTGCGCCCTTTCCTGTTTTATCCAATTATGCCTGGGCGGTGATAATGAATACAGAAAAAGTGGAAAGTTATCAAGCTAAATACTATCATTTTGGCCTTAATAAAATCGTTGGACGATTAATGCACGAGGTTGGGAAGCCTACTTATCCTAATCGATTTGATTTCAGTGACGATAGAGTTATAAAAAAAATTATAGCCTATATTACAGGCGGTGGTTCTGTTAAGGGCGAAATGAAGCATCTTGGTGAAAAGGTTCTTGCTTCCAATCAGCCACGATTGTTTTTCGCTTTAATAGGGACATCTGACATAGTTGCTCATATGAAGGGAGCCAAGGGTCTTCATAAGCTTCTTAAGATTGTAGATCGAGAACTTGTCAGAATCCGCGAAGAACACTTAAAAAAATTCAAAGAACCCTTGGTGATCACTCTGGTTTCTGATCATGGTAACACTTTGAAAAGCGGGAAAATCATTAACGTAAAAAAAATATTGAAAAAAAACAATTTTAACCTTACTAAAAAACTTAAAGGTCCCAATGATGTTATTTACCACAGCAGTGGAATATTGTCTGTGGCCAATTTTTTTATTCGGGATACTCGAAAAATCGAATTAGCACGCACCCTTGCGACTCAACCCTGGTCGGATGTGGTTGTTACTTTTGACAGAGAAAAAGATGTCTTTCTCGTGATATCTCAAAAAGGGACTTTGACCTTTGAATATCACGATGAGAAAAACGAGTTCAGAATTATAAACCTTGTTGGCGCAGATCCTTTAGGACTGGTACCACATCTTCCTTTGGGAAAATGGATTCCTCAATCCCAAGTTTTGGAAGCTTCAGTTAAAACAGGCTATCCTGATAGTCTGATGCGGATCCAAACGGGGCTCACCCAACGACGTGTGAATCATCCTGCCTCTGTCATAGTAAGCCTTAAGAAAGGCAATGAAAGTGGAAGTAAATTTATGAAATTTTTATCAATATTAAAAGGGCGATCGGGAACTCATGGAGCATTAGCCGCCTTCGAATCTATTGGCATTATCTCTTCTACAGATTATGAATTTCCGGAATGGGTTCCGGCTCGCGAAGTTCATAAATTGATTGAAGGATACGATTTTGGAAAGCGATTTGAAGCTATGACGTTGATCTGGACAGGGAATGGAAATTGTAAAATGCGTTTTGGACAACCCCTCTTGGATATTCCTGATATTGCCTCAGTTCAGTTTATTATACAGATTTTTGATCATCAAAGGCATCGTTTTTCGAGGTCGTATGATCTCTATAAGATGAAAATTTCTTCAAGGCGCATTCAATCTTCTTCTCTCGGCAATCCCCGATTCTTCGACGTCTTATTACCCAAAACTCCAAAACACGGAGTTTTGTTTCAACTGCAGGCCCGAGTTTTGGATGTTAATAGCCGAGTGGTTGCCAAGCTGAAAACCAGACGTTTAACTATTATGCGCTATAAAGGATACTCGAAACTTCCCATCAAGAAAATTTTCAATCCTCCCAAGAAGTATCTAGCCTGGTACTAAACGCTCGCGTAATATTGTTTGTTTAGTTTTATCACTAGTCTTTTTTCATTAATCTTTTTAGCATTTCAATAGCATTTGTATTCTCAGGATTCAACTTTAATGACTTTGCTTGGCAGGATGTTTTATAGAATGAACATGCAATCGCCATAGCTGTAAAACCTGTACTTTTGGCGGATCGCTTCTTTATAGGCTTTTTTGACGAAATCAAGACCGGCAAAGGCTGCCACTAGCATAAGAAGAGTTGACTGAGGAAGGTGAAAATTGGTTAAAAGCCTGTCAACAGCTTTAAACTCATACCCAGGATAGATGAAGAGATTTGTGGAGCCTCTCCTTGGATAGAATTTTCCTTTTATTAAAGCACTCTCTAGAGTGCGGACCGATGTAGTCCCCACAGCGATTATAGGCCGTGATTCTCTTTTTGCCTCATTGATTGTTTGGGATGTCCCACGGCTTATGGAATATGTTTCCTCAAGCATACGAAAGTCTTTAACGCGTCTTGCTCTGATTGGCTGGAAAGTTGCCAGCCCCACATCGAGCGAAATCTCAGCCACTTGAACTCGTTTTGCTTTTATTCTTTCAAGAATTTGAGGGGTGAAGTGAAGGCCTGCTGTGGGGGCGGCGATGGCCCCCTCCTTACGAGCAAAAACAGTCTGATACCTTTCTAAATCCTGCTCCCTGAGCTCAACATTTTTCTTTTTGCGTTTTATATAGGGAGGAAGAGGAGCAAAGCCTATTTTCTTCAGCTTTGAGAGAACATCGCCTGAAGAAAATCGGATCACTCTTTTACCCTCAGGCTCGACTTTGGCGATTTTGCCCTCAAACCCAGGGGAAAAAGAGATTACATCCCCTAATCTTGCCTTTTTAGCCGGACGGCAGAGGACTTCCCACAAATCTTCTTGGGATTCCTTCAGGAAGAGAAATTCTATTTCTTTTCCTTCTATGTTTCCCCATGCTCTTGCCGGGATGACTTTTGTGTTGTTAAGGATAAGAACATCTCCTTTATTCAGATAATCGGGAAATTCTTCGAATCTTGAGTGGATGATTTCGCCCGTTCGGCGGTGGAGAATCATCATCCTGGACTGCTCCCTTTTAGGGAGGGGTGTTTGAGCGATGAGTTCTTGTGGGAGGTCGTAGTCAAAGTCAGCCGTAAGCATTTGTGATATTAGCCTTTTTTATCCTACAGGTTTCCTTGCGGGATTATTAAGAAAACATTTACATATAATTATAAGGTGGGCTTGATAAATCAAGCCCCTACAGGTTCAAAACAAAAAAATGGGGCCTGGCCCCATTTTCATACATTTACTTTTTGCTTTCCTTAAATAGCTTCCCCTGAGGGGTGGATGAAGATA
>SOIV01000009.1 GCA_004377005.1 Candidatus Aminicenantota bacterium
CTTTAAACTGTCCCCTTTAAAAAATATCTGGTATAATTCAAAAAAGGTCACTAAATTCATGGATACTAAAAAGGGCGAAAAATACATTCCCCTGGCAGAGAGGATGCGGCCTAAGACTCTGGAGCGCTTTTATGGCCAGGAGCATATCATCGGCGAAGGAAAGATACTTTCCCAGTTGATAGAAGCAGATCGTCTGGTTTCCATCATATTCTGGGGACCTCCCGGCTCAGGCAAGACCACTTTGGGCTACATCTTAGCCGATCAATTCAATTTCCCCAGTATTTTTTTCAGCGCCGTCCTTGCAGGCATCAAAGAAGTCAAGCAAGTCATGGCCAAGGCGGAAAGTCATAAAAAAATGTACGGACAACCCACAATCATTTTCATCGATGAGATACACCGATTCAATAAAGCCCAGCAAGGTGCTTTCTTACCCTATGTGGAGAAAGGGGATATCATTCTTTTCGGTTCAACAACTGAAAACCCATCTTTTGAAGTCATCGCAGCTCTTCTTTCTCGGACGAAGGTTCTGGTTTTGAATCCTCTATCAGAAGAAACATTGATCCTTATCATCAAAGAAGCTTTAGCTGATAAGGAGCAGGGGCTGGGGAGACTAAAGCTCAAGCTTGAAAAGCAGGTCCTTAAAATGATCATAGATTATGCTAACGGAGATGCCCGAAGAGCCCTTAATACTCTCGAAATATCTGCAAATCTGGTAAAAGATGACAAGATAACAACTGAAGAGGTAAAAGAGGCACTGCAGAAGCGAATTCTTCTCTACGATAAGAAAGGAGAAGAACACTTCAACCTGATCTCTGCTCTTCATAAAAGTCTTAGGAATAGTGATGTAGATGCTTCTCTTTACTGGCTGGCGAGGATGATTGCCGCAGGAGAAGATCCCCTGTATATTGTGCGAAGGCTGGTGAGATTTGCTTCTGAAGATATTGGTCTTGCAGACCCTCAGGCTCTCTCCATTGCCCTTAATGCAAAAGAAGCCTATGATTTTATCGGCTCCCCTGAAGGAGAACTGGCTCTTGCCGAGGCAGCCATCTATCTTGCTTCAGCTCCCAAGAGCAACCGGGCCTATGTCGCCTTTAACAAAGCTATGAAAGATGTCGAGGCAAGTCCTTTTGAACCCGTGCCTCTCCATATAAGAAACCCTGTGACTGATCTAATGAAAGATATTGGATACGGCAAAGATTATGCTTATGCTCATGAATTCCCTTACTCGACAACTGATATGGAGACTTTTCCTGACAAGCTAAAGGGAAGGAAATATTATGAACCTGGAAACCTGGGTATGGAAAAGGATATTAAAAAAAGAATAGAGTGGTGGAATTCCCTGAAAGAAAAAATAAAAAGAGAGAAGAGCTAATCTTTCTCATTCTTTTCTTTCAACAGGTAATAAATTTCCCAGCTTATATCATCAGCAACACAGCCGATACAAGAAGTCGGAGTTGTGGCGAGCTCTTCTTCAAATATTTTGTCTTTTAAGATTTTTTTGACTTTTTTTCTTATTTTATAGAGCATAATGTAGTTAATCATTGTCTTCTCTCTTTTGAATGATATCAGCCTCCAAGTTTTCTGTAAAGATTGAGGAAAGAGAGAAAAAAGTGCTATTATTGCATCTTTCAAGAAGAATGAAAAAATTCACGCTCTTGTTCCTGGTTTGCATCTTTTTGGGCTTCTGTTCTTTTTTCAAGTCAAGAATTCCTGCATATCCTTCTGGAGTCATCTTCCCTTTGGAAAAGGCTGGAGAGATTGCCTACAAAGGAAAGGTCATCGACTTTGTGAAAGATACTGAGGGAGATCTTTATCTTTCTACAGAGAGAGGGCTGGTTTATTGTTTGGCTGGAGAGAGACGCGAGATTTTATGGAAATTCGAAGTTTCTGAAGAGCTGACGAGTTCTCCCTTCCTTGGAGCTGAAAACATTTACGTTTATGATATGAACAGCACTCTCTACTGCTTGAGCAAAAAAGGAAGGCTGCTCTGGAAAAAAGAGGTTAAAGAAAAAATCACGACTGGTATTAAAGAATTTAAGAAAAAAATATACTTTGGCACGGAGAAAGGAATCTTTTTTGCCCTCGCAACATCAAGCGGAGAAGAACTCTGGCGCTTCGAGGCGGGTGACGCTATCAGGTCTACTCCTGTTTTTTCTGCCGGAAGAATTATATTTGGCTGCGATGATCATAGCCTTTATATTCTGAGTGAAAAAGGCAGTCTTTTAGATAAGATCAAAACAGAGAATAAAATTCAGCCTCTCCCTTTAGTCGAGAAGAACTTCCTGTATTTTGGTACGGATGACCATTATTTTTATTGCTTTAATCTGGCAAAAAGAAAGAAAAAATGGAAAATAAAGATTGGAGGGAAAATCTTCAGCCCTCCTGTTGTCGATGGCAAGAGAATTTTTTTTATTTGCTGGAATAATGTATTGTACTGTCTGAATAAAAAAAACGGACATATTCTCTGGTGGAAAATAATCCCATCACGGAGTTTTTATCGTCTTGAAATTTCTGGAGAGAGAATTTTGGCCTCCTCCTTCTCTTCCCTCCTGCTTTGTTTTGATGTAGAAACAGGGGAAAATATCGGAGAATACGACGCGGGCCAGGAGATTAAATCAAACCCGCTATGGGTTGCGCCTTACCTTATGTTCAATCTATATGATAACAAGAAGGATGAGGGAAAGCTTATATTCCTGAAAAAGATATTAAAAGTATCCCTGAGATCCTCTGAAAAATCGCCGCAAAAGGTTGGAGCAGAAATTGCCTTTACTGTTTCTGCTGTTGGTTTCCACAGGCAAAATTATGAATTCTACCTTAAGGAAGGGGAGGAGGAAAGGATAGTTCAGGAGAAATCCGAGAGAAATTCATGGGCTTGGTTTCCGGAGAAGGAGGGGGATTACATCGTAGGAGTTAAAGTTGTTGATGAAAAGGAAAGCATGAAGGCTGAAATCCCCTTTGTGATTAAGAAAGATTAAAAGAGCTTAAAAAATAATTTAGAAAGGAGATTGTATGATGGAAAGAGAAGAAGCTTTAGAGACTGTCCAAAAATATCTCAAAAATAAGAACCTGGTGAAGCATTCCTTGGCAGTAGAAGCATGCATGAAGGCTCTTGCTTCACGGCTTAATCAGGATGTGGAGAAATGGGGGTTAGCGGGAATGCTCCACGACCTTGATTACGAAATTACTGAAAAAAGTCCTGAACTCCATACGACTGAGACAGTCAAAATTTTGGAAGAACTTGGGATTGATGCAGATATCATTCATGCGGTTAAAGCCCATGCCGCGCATGTAACTTGTGAGAGCGAGATGGATTGGGCAATTTTTTCCGTTGATCCTCTTACAGGGTTGATCATTGCTGCCACTCTGATGCACCCTAGCAAGAAACTGAGAGAAGTCGATGTTGGTTTTGTGCAGAGAAGATACAAAGAAAAAAGCTTTGCCAGAGGGGCAAAGCGAGAAGATATAGAACAGAGCAAGAATATTGGTTTGGAACTGGACGAGTTTATATCCATATGCCTTGAAGCCATGCAAGGCATTGATAAAGATCTTGGTCTTTGATCGCTGATCGGGGGCAGACTTTTAAAACTTTTATTATTGGCAAGAAAAATATAAAATGTATTGTCAAAATTTCAACAGAATATATAAATTTAAAAGTATGACCCCAAATAGCTATAAAGTGAGATGTTAAAAATCCTAATAATTATGAAAGTTTTGAAAGTCTGGCTCTCATAAATATAGAATTATAAAAGTTTGAAAGGTCTGACCCCAAAATTTAATTAAGAAGGAGGGAATTGAGATGAATGCCATAATAAAAGTTCCTACCCCTTTCAATGAGCCTGTTTATAGCTATGCTCCAGGAAGCCGGGAGAAAAAAGACTTGAAAGCTCACCTGGAGAAAATGTTAAATGAGAAAATTGAGATTCCTTTGATAATCGGAAGTAAAGAGATCCTTTCCGGAAATATGGCAGATTGCCGCTGCCCGCATGACCACAACCATCTTTTAGCCCAGTATCATAAAGCAGGGCCTCCAGAACTGGATAAAGCGGTTAAGGAAGCCCAGAGGGCCTGGAAAGATTGGTCGGCAATGAGTTGGGAATCTCGAGCCTCTATTTTTCTTCGAGCTGCGGAGTTGCTTGCGACAAAATACCGCTATATTTTGAATGCTGCCACCATGCTCGGACAGTCAAAGACAGTCCATCAGGCAGAAATAGACGCAGCCTGTGAGCTAATCGATTTTTATCGCTTTAATCCCCACTACATGCGCCAGATCTACACTCAACAGCCGGATTCCTCTCATGAAATCTGGAACTACATGGAATACCGTGCCTTGGAAGGATTTGTTTTTGCTGTGACTCCTTTTAATTTCACTTCTATTGCCGGTAATATACCTACCTCACCAGCCATGATGGGAAACACGGTTTTATGGAAGCCGGCCTCTTCGGCAGTCTATTCAGCCTATTTTATAACCCAGTTGTTGAAGGAAGCTGGATTGCCCGACGGTGTGATAAACTTTGTTCCTGGCCCAGGACGTTATGTCGGAGATCCTATCTTAGAAAAGCCAGGATTGGCTGGAGTTCATTTCACTGGAAGCACTCCTGTTTTTCAAGGAATGTGGAAGACCATCGGGTCCAACATCATGCATTATAGAACATATCCCAGAATTGTGGGCGAGACAGGCGGAAAAGACTTTGTCTTTGTTCATGCTTCTGCTGATACTGAGGTTGTGGCCACGGCCTTGATCCGCGGAGCATTTGAGTATCAGGGACAGAAGTGTTCAGCAGCCAGCCGAGCTTACATCCCGTCAAATCTCTGGCCTTCTATCAAGGAAAGTTTGTCAGACGAGATAAAGACAATCAAGATGGGCGATATAACTGATTTTACAAATTTTATGGGCGCTGTTATTGATAAACCCGCTTTTGATAGCATCGTGGAATTCATTGAATACGCGAAGAAATCAAAAGAAGCTAATATTGTTTGTGGAGGAAATTACGATGATTCCAAGGGTTATTTCATAGAGCCCACACTCGTTGTCGTCACCAACCCTAAAGACAAGTTGATGGAGGAAGAAATATTCGGGCCTGTTCTTACAATCTATGTCTACCCTGAAAATAAATACAAAGAAACATTAAAAATTTGCGATACTACCTCGCCCTATGGTTTAACAGGAGCTGTCTTCGCCAATGACCGGAAAGCGATCGATGAAGCCTTCGTTGCCCTCCGCCATGCAGCAGGAAACTTCTATATCAATGACAAACCCACTGGAGCTGTTGTCAGCCAGCAGCCTTTTGGTGGAGCCAGAGGCTCTGGAACAAACGATAAAGCTGGTTCTTACTTGAACCTTCTTCGCTGGACAAGTGCTCGAGCAGTTAAGGAGAATCTGCGTCCTTCCAGGGATTACCGCTATCCTTTTCTGAACGAGGAATAAAGAATTCAAGAAAATTACAAAGGAGAGATAAATGAAAAAGTTATTAGAAAAATTACA
>SOIV01000032.1 GCA_004377005.1 Candidatus Aminicenantota bacterium
ATCAATATGTTATAAAAATGTATCAGATTAGTCCTTCATTTTTAAAGATAAATCTTATTTCTCTAAAACAAAGAGATTCGCATCGAAAGCTATCATTTTTTAATACCTTTACCTATAATCCGGAGAAACCTTAAAGGGCAGGTGGCGAAATTGGCATACGCGCTAGGTTTAGGACCTAGTTCCTGATAAGGGAGTGCGGGTTCGAGTCCCGCTCTGCCCATTACTGCGATATTCAATAAGAAAGATTTTTGACCGACTAAAAGCAAATGAAAAGTAATATCAATATCTTAAGCGGATGCAAAAGAGAAATTGAGCTTGATATTGAAGCTGATGAAGTTACGAAGGAATTTGAAAGGATTGTGACCCAGTTTTCGTCAAGAGCAAAGATTCCAGGTTTCAGGCCCGGGAAAGCTCCCAGAGACATCATTAAACAGAGGTTCTATACTGAAATAAAAGAATCGCTTTTTAATTCTCTTGTTCCCAAAGCCTTGAGCGGGGAGCTCAAGACTCAAAACCTCAATCCCGTAGGAATGCCTGTCGTTAATGACCTTCACTTCAAGGAAGGCCAACCGCTTCATCTAAAAGCACAATTTGAAGTGTGGCCGGAGTTTAACCTTCCTGGATATAAGAAAATCAAGGTCAAGAATAAAAAGGTTTCTGTAACAGATCAAGAAATAAACCAATCTTTAGAAGAACTCCGCCTAAGATCCGCCCAGTACATCCCCGTGGAGGGTAGGGGAGTGCTCGAGGAAGATTATGTCGTAGCCGAATTGAAAGGGAAAGACTTGAAAACAAAAAAGTTTTTGCCCCAGGAAAAAGTGGTCATCCTTGCGGGTCACGCTGAAAATGAAGAAATGCTGAACAAGAAATTAATAGGATCAATGCCCGGTGAAGAAAAAATTTTCACCCTCGAATATGATAAAAATCATCAAAACAAAAAGCTGGCAGGAAAAAAAATCGAACATAATTTAAAAGTCATCTCCATCAAAGAAAAAAAGATTCCTGCGCTTGATGATGAATTTGCAAAAGAGCTTGGAGAATTCGAAAGTTTAAAAGACTTAAAAGAAAAAATAAAAAAGGAAATAATATCTTCAAAAGAAAAGGCAGCAAAACAAGATATGGCAGAGGAAATTATAAAAAAAATATCTGACAAGTTAAGTATTGGGCTCCCAGAAGTTCTCGTAGAACAGGAGTACATGGCAATCATGAGACGTCTTCTCTCTTCCCGTACCCAACAAGACATAAAAAAAGAAGATCTAGAACAATTAAAAAGTGAAGGAAAGAAAAAAGCAGAGCAAAACCTCAAAAATCATTTAATCCTAAAGAAAATAGCTGAGAAAGAAAACTTGAAGGTGTCTGATCAGGAAATGCACGAACATTTCAAGGAAATAGCAAAAGCGAATAACGTCCCCCTGGCGCAAATTGTAGATAGTGTGAATAAAGAAGGGAAAAGAGAAGAGCTAAGAAGCAGTATTCTCTTCAACAAGACAGTTGACTTTTTAGTTGAACACGCTATAATAGAATGATCAGTATCTCATGATTTGAATCCCCCGATACTCAATCAAATAAGGAATGGATTAAATTATCACAGGTTGGAATAAAATACTGGAGTATTAAAATGCAAAATTCCCGCAGCTCCTCTGAAGTTTTGAAAGATATTGCCTTGATCCCCTTAAGAGATGTCGTAGTTTTCCCGTCGACTTTAGTTCCTTTCATCATCGGTCGCGGCTCATCCATCCAGGCACTGGAAGCGGCGATGGAAAAAAATAAGATGATTTTCCTGTCTGCCCAGATGGATGCGTCTTTAGATAATCCAGGCCCGAGCAGTATCTATTCTCTAGGCGTAATAGCCAAAATTATCAGGGCGATCAAAATGGACGATCAAAATGTCAAGGTTATCGTTGAGGGAAAGACAAGAGGAAGAATCATTGAATACTTAAGCACTACGCCCTATTATCAGGTTCTGGCTAAAGAAATAAAAGAAATCGAGGGAGACAGCGCTGAGACTAAAGAACTTCTAAAAAGAGTTTTGACACTTTTCGAAGATTATTTGAAACTCAGCCAGAATGCAAATTTTGAATCCATCATTCCCGCTTTTAGGGACAACAGTCCTGATAGGATTGCTGATATTATATCCTCCCACCTCTATCTTCATTTAGAAGAAAAACAAAATCTGCTGGAGACGATCAACAGCTTAGAAAGGATAAGAAGACTTAATTTCATTTTAGAAAACGAAATTTTAAAAATTCATTCGAGATTAAAAAAAGATGGAAAAAGATACAGCCGGCGGAAAACTCCTTTCTCAGACCCAAGCCAAAAAGTTTTTCCTACTGGATTAGGTTATAAAAAGGAAGATCAACCAAACGAAATCGAGGAACTGAGACAGAAGATCGCCAAGGCCAAGATGCCCAAGGATGCAGAAGAGAAGGCTTCCAAGGAACTAGAAAGGCTGGAGGCAATGCCCCCGATGTCAGCAGAAGCCACAGTCTGTCGAAATTACCTGGACTGGCTCATATCTCTGCCCTGGACGAAAAAATCAAGAGAGAAAAGAAACCTGAAAGAGGCTGAGAAAATTTTACATGATGACCATTATGGATTAGATAAAGTCAAAGAAAGGATATTAGAGTACCTTTCCATTCGCCAACTTGTGAAAAATCCGAAGGGTATAATTCTAGGCTTCATTGGCCCTCCTGGAGTAGGGAAGAGCTCCCTTGGCCGTTCAATCGCCAGATCAACAGGAAGAAAATTTGTTCGCCTTTCGTTGGGAGGAGTCAGAGACGAGGCTGAAATTCGAGGACATAGAAGGACATACATAGGAGCTTATCCCGGAAGAATTATCCAGATGGTCAAAAGAGCTAAAACAAAGAATCCAGTTTTTTTACTTGATGAAGTTGATAAGATGAGCATGGACTTCAGGGGAGATCCTGCATCTGCGTTGATGGAAGTCCTGGATCCTGAACAAAACAGCACTTTCTTAGATCACTATATAGATACTGATTTCGACCTCTCCCAGGTTATGTTTATCGTGACGGCAAACATGCTCGAGCCTATCCCCCGTCCTTTGCTTGATAGGATGGAAATCATCCGACTTCCCGGTTATACAGAGGATGAAAAACTCCAGATAGCCAAACGTTTCTTATTACCCAAGCAAATGAAAATTCACGGTCTTAAAAAGCAGAACATCAAAATTACTGACAGGGCTATTATGAATCTCATTCGTAATTACACCAGAGAAGCCGGAGTGAGAAATATAGAACGTGAAATAACTTCAATCTGTCGGAAAGTGGTGAAAAAAGTCGTATCAAAAGGTAGAACTCACGAAGGAAAAGTAACTTCAAAAAATTTGGAAACATATCTGGGAATACCAAGGTTTAGACGAGCAGAGATAGATAAAAAAGATGAGGTTGGAGTGGCTATAGGAATGGCCTGGACAGAATTTGGAGGAGAGCTTTTAACGTTTGAGGTCACAAAGGTTTATGGAAAAGGGAACTTTACTCTAACCGGACATCTCGGAGAAATCATGCAGGAGAGCGCTCAAGCTGCTTTTAGTTATGTCAGGGGAAAAATATTTGAGTATGGCATTGCTAAGGATCTACACAAGAACTACGATATTCATATTCACGTTCCAGAAGTCGCAACTCCAAAAGAAGGCCCCTCTGCCGGGATAACTGTCGCTACTTCCATAATATCTCTCCTTACGGAAATTCCGGTAAGCAAAAAAGTAGCAATGAGCGGAGAGATCACTCTAAGAGGAAGAGTTCTTCCTGTTGGCGGCATAAAAGAAAAACTACTGGCAGCTCACCGAGAAAGAATAAAAGAAGCCATTATTCCTCTCGATAACAAGCCTGATTTAAAAGATTTACCAAAAAAAGTAAAAGATGATATTAAAATCCATTTCGTAGAACACATGGACGAAGTCTTAGAGATAGCCTTAACCAGAGAATTGCCAACAAAGCCAAAAAAGAGAAAAATTGCCGCTTCCTCTGAACTTCCTGAAGGTGAAGAGGAAGGGGGAGGCCCTCAAGAGCCATCCTTAGCTCATTAATACTGAATAATTAAAATTTTTACCATTAATTCAATACAACATTACCGTCTAAAAATTAATCACAAGAGAGGTAAGTAAAATGACAGAGTTCAATTTAGCTGAACTTGAAGAGAAGAAAACTTCAGATTTATTTAAAATTGCTGGAGAAGTAGGTCTTAAAGATTTTGAAACAGAGGATTCAAACAAGCACAACCTCGTTTTCAGAATCCTGGAAGCCCAAGCTAAAAAAAATGGCATGCTTTTCTCAGAGGGAGTACTTGAATGTCTCGACGACGGATTTGGGTTCCTAAGAGCACCTGAATTCAGTTATTTACCCAGCCATGATGATATCTATGTTTCTCCTTCTCAGATTCGAAAATTCCAGCTCCGAACAGGCGATACGGTCTCAGGAATTGTCCGTCCACCTAAAAATGGAGAGAAATATTTCGCCCTTATCAAAATCGAAGCCATTAATTTTGCTCATCCTGACACGATTCTTGAAACAAGAAGGAATGTGAAGTTTGACCTTCTCACTCCTCTTTACCCTTTTGAAAAAATCAAGTTAGAAGATGGTAACAAAAAAAATCTCAACGCCAGAGTGATGGATCTCCTGACTCCGCTGGGAAAAGGACAGAGAGGATTGATTGTCTCTCCACCTCGAGCCGGAAAAACGACGCTTTTAAAAACAATTGCCAAATCGATCGAAAAAAATCATCCGGAGATTTATCTTGTTGTTCTTCTAATTGCAGAACGTCCTGAAGAGGTTACGGATTTTCAGAGAAGCATTAACGGAGAAGTTGTCGCTTCGACCTTTGACGAACCGCCAATACGAAATGCTCAGGTTGCTCATATTGTGCTTGAAAAATCAAAAAGGCTTGTGGAAATTAAAAAAGATGTGATCATTTTGCTTGACAGTATAACACGTTTAGCAAGAGCTCATAATGCGATTATTCCCCCTTCAGGGAAGGTTCTTTCCGGAGGAATAGATGCAAACGCGCTAAATAAGCCAAAGAAGTTCTTTGGTTCAGCAAGAAAAGTTGAGGAAGGCGGAAGTCTAACAATAGTTGCAACAGCCCTGGTTGACACTGGAAGCCGAATGGATGAAGTCATATTTGAAGAATTCAAGGGAACGGGCAACATGGAGATTAATCTAGACAGAAGGCTTGTAGACAAAAGGTTGTTCCCAGCTATTGATATTACCCGCTCAGGAACAAGAAAGGAAGAACTCCTTATCAAGGAAAAAGACCTCAACAGAATATGGATATTAAGGAAAGTTCTAAGTTCGCTCGGCGAGGTTGAAGCTATGGAGTTACTTCAGGATAAAATGTCAAGAACAAAGACTAATAATGAATTTTTAGATGCCATGAGCAAAGGTTAATATGAAAGAGGCCGGCTAAAAGTCAGCCCGTATCAAAGCATATTAGCTAAATCCCCCTGAAATTCTCAA
>SOIV01000326.1 GCA_004377005.1 Candidatus Aminicenantota bacterium
ATGATTTTTCCTGGGGTGAAAGATATCTATTGAAGGGCTGGCAAATCCTGGCTATCAGAATATTCTACGGCTTTTGTTGCTTCTTTCTCTCTTTTTCGAGCCATTTTGGGAAAACCCAGTTGAGGATCTCGCTCTTCAATCTCTTATCCATCTCTTTTATCCTCAGCCCTACTTCCATCTTATTCTGGACGCCCTTGCTCCAGGTGACTTCTCCTGACAATTTGGATGATATATTTTTTTCTGGAAGGAAAAGCTTTAACTCCATTTTAGAGCCTGGATTAAGATTAAAACTAATAGTTAGCTTCAATCCTTCACGAGAGAAGTCATGAGCTGTTACCCTCTCAATTAAGTTAGCCTTACCTTCTATTTTCACGACTTCTGCAGGCAGCAAACATTCAAACCGTAAAAATTCCCTTTTTTCTTTATTCATCTTGCTTCCAAGTTTTACACGATAGGAAAAATATTTTCAACAAAAACTTGAAATAAAAGTCCCTTCTTTCTAATCGTGATAAAAATATTTACTTAAATTTTGTCCGATAAAGATAAAGAAATATCTTCTTTTCAAACTTTTATTATTTGTCGAGCATTAAACATCTTAATTCTATATTCGGCATGGATAATAAAAGTTTTTAAGTTCTGGTTCTAACGACGATCTCTAAAGGTCTTAGAGGTTTGATCCTTACGATGAACTCTAAGAAGATGGCAATTGAAACATCGTAATATTTTAGTTATTATGATCAAAAGGAGACCAGTCAGATTCCATGACCGTGGGAGGAAAGAACATGGACATTAAAATTAAAAGCCCTGCTTTTGTGCCAGGGGGTAAGATACCAGGGAAATACACGTGCGATGGAATGGATATTTCTCCGCCCCTCGCCTGGACTTCAGGCCCTGAAGGAACAAAGACTTTTGCTCTTATCTGCGATGATCCTGATGCGCCAATGGGCACATGGGTACACTGGGTTCTTTTTAATCTTCCTGCAGACATCATAGAGCTCCGTGAAAACGTCCTGCCTGAAAGGGAATTGAAAAGTGGTGCCAAACAAGGGATGAATGATTTTCGTAAGATTGGGTATGGCGGTCCCTGTCCTCCTGGTGGCACACACAGATACTATTTCAAACTTTATGCTTTGGATACAGAAATCAATCTTGAAACAGGGGCTACGAAATCGGAATTGTTAAAGGCTATGGAGGGTCATATCCTGGCAGAAGGTCAACTGATGGGGAAATACGAGAGGGGATAGATCTAAAGACTGAAGAAAGCGAAGAGGGCAGTTAGATTCTACTCTTAAGCTGATTATGAGCTTCTCTGAATCCTAATTATAATCCATTCTGAAGCTTGATTATAATTATAAACTACGCTTAAATCCTGATCATAATAAGAGCGTTTGGAAATAATATATGTACGCTTTTTTGGATAAATTCTTTTTTGTATTTCATTCTGCCTTGATCGTTTTCAACCTTTTTGGGTGGATTTGGAGAAAAACCAGAGTAGCAAACCTGGTTGTTGTGTTATTAACGGTCTTTTCCTGGACTATTTTAGGCATATGGTATGGTTTTGGTTTCTGTCCCAGCACAGAATGGCATTGGCAAGTGAGGGCGAAACTGGGCCATTATGATATGCCTTCTTCTTACACAAAATTCCTCGTTGATTCTCT
>SOIV01000120.1 GCA_004377005.1 Candidatus Aminicenantota bacterium
TCTTTACCTTTTCCTCTTTACCTCTTACTATAAATATAGAAATGGATATTAAAACAAGAGTCATAAAGATAAATCCAGAGCTCGTGGAGTCCGATAAAATTAAAATAGTTGCTACGGTTTTGCAGGAAGAAGGCATAATTACCTATCCTACAGATACTTTTTACGGCCTGGGCGCAAACTGTTTTTCTGAAAAAGCCATCCAGAGAATTTATCATCTAAAGAAGAGAGAACCATCAAAGCCTATCTCTATAATAATCTCTGATATCAATATGGCCCGAGACATTGCCAAGGACATCCCATCCCTTTTCTGGAAAATGGCCGGTGAGTTCTGGCCCGGACCGCTAACCTTGGTCTTAAAAGCCTCCTCAACGTTGCCAACGGGTCTGCTTGGTCCTGGAGATTCTATAGGTGTCCGTCTGCCAGCGCTTTCCTGGGTCATAGAATTGCTGAACGAGACTGCTTTTCCCATAACAGCCACAAGCGCTAATATTTCAGGAGAAAAGGAGATTGCAAATCCTGGGATGATCAGGGATTCTTTTTTCGGATTAGTTGATCTTATTGTTGACGGAGGGGAAACAAAAGGAGCTTTGCCCTCCACTGTGATCGACCTCACATCTGCGAAGCCAGTGATTCTAAGAGAGGGAGCTGTGCCTCGTTCAGTGCTCGGAAAATATCTTGAATGATAACCTTAATTTAGAGAAAAAACTCCATCCCCTCTGAGGCAATCCCAAAGCCTTTCTCTTCGACCTCTTTCCTGGCTTCCCCTTCTGGGTCAAGGGCTAAATTTGTATGGTTTAAATGGGTGAAATAAATCTTTGCTTTTCCCTCGTCTGCCACATTTTTTAGAGTTTCTAAGCTTGTTTTGATGAAAGGATGTCCTATCTTAGAAAGGTCTCGTCCTGGTAGCTCTTCTGAACTGTAAAAGGTCCCATCCAAAAGAGCAACATCTGACTTTCGAGTCTCTTCTACTATCGAACGGCTCCAGGCTTCCCAGCTCTGGATGTCCGACACATAAAGAAGCTTTCTTTTCTCTCCAGAGATTATAAAACCTAAGGTGTCTGTGTATTCATTCCGGTGAGGCACCAAAAAGGGAGTAAAAGAAATGCGCGGCGTTAATAAAAATTCTTTTTCCAGGGAGAGGGGATGGATCGATATATTTTCCAAGCGGACAAGCTGACTCCAGGGACCGTTACTGGATAAAAAACTTTTCATACGGGAAGAACAATAAACAGGCAGTTTATGAGTAGACATAGCCTCATAGCCATAAAACATCAAGCCCGTGTAATGGCCGATATGGGCATGCGTAAGGAGGACACCATGGGGAGAGTTTTTTCTTCCCTGTTTTCGTAGAGCTAATCTATTGAAGGCTATGTCCGATTGGATTCTGATATCAGGAGTGGTATCCAGGATGAAGAATTTTTTTTCTCCTAAATCTATGATAGCGAGCGAGGATATGAGACGAGAAAATCGCTGGTCCTCTCGTGCTCGAAGACAATTCTTGCAGTAACAACCAATCTGAGGAAGACCACCATCCTGGGCAGTCCCCAGAACTTTAACCAGAACATTGGTTTTTTCTCCTTCCTTTTTTGAATCTTTTAGAGATAACCTGTGCTTGCCAGAAGAAAAGAAAATATTCATCCCGGCAAGACCTCC
>SOIV01000105.1 GCA_004377005.1 Candidatus Aminicenantota bacterium
ACCCCGAATAATTGAACTCTGTTGTTATTTCTTTCTACAACATAGACATAGCCTCTACTATCAATGGCAATATCGACCGGATATTGCATTTGGCCGTTATTTGTTCCTGGAGTTCCCCATTTAGCTATAAACTTACCATTTTCATCAAATTTCTGAATTCTATTGCTGCCAGAATCAGCCACATATACGAAGTTATTATGATCAATAAATATTCCCTGGGGATTGTTAAACTCGCCATCGGCTGTGCCTCTTCTTCCCCATGAAGCAATAAATTCTCCTTCCAGGGAGAATTTTTGAACCCGGACTCTATCAACAACGAAAACTTCATCTTTTTGACCTATAGCAATTCCTTTCGGATAAGCAAAATCGCCGTTTGCAATGCCTTGTTTTCCCCATACTTTCTTTAAAGCACCCTGGCTAGTATATTTCTTTACGCGGTGGTTTCCAGAATCAACAACATAGATATCATTTTTGCTATCAACCGCAACTCCAGAAGGACTCTTGAACTGGGCATTTTCACTGCCTTCCTTGCCCCATTTTCTTTTATAAATCCCTGCCCTATCAAATTTCACAAAACTGTGAGTTTTTGCATCCGTGACATATATATTGCCTTGACTATCAACGGCTACGCTCGTAGGATTTTTTATTATCTTAAATTGTTTCCCGGCAGCTCCCCACGCGGTCTGGACTTTCCCTTCTGGATTAATCTTCTTCATCTTAATCTTACCTAGATCAACAATATAGATATTATTATCCTTATCTATTGCTATTCCAGAAGGCTGTGTAAATAGCTGGCTTGCAGGCCCACCCCATTTAAGAAGATATGCATATTTATCAGGGGTTAAGGTCATTTCAACGACTAAAGATTCCTCACCTTCTTCAATCTTTATCTCGCCTTCCCATTCTGCGTAATTCTCTTTTATTACTTTTATATTATGAGAGCCAAAGGGTACAATCGGCAGTACACAGTTGGTCACTTGTTCTGTATCCTCGCCGTTCAGATAAACCTTTGCCCCTGCCGGAGCGGATTTTACTTCCACATCTCTCCCGGCTCTCTCTAAAGTATATTCTTTTCTTGTAGTAGCCTGGGTGATAAAGGACTCATCTCTAACTGGCTTGTAGCCTTCTTTTTCGATTTCAATGACAATCTTAGGGTTTGCGGTTCTGTATATTTCAGGAGAAAGCCCTATTTCTTTACCGTTGACTTTTATTTTTGCCTCCTTTGGCTTAGTAGAGATCTCAATAGAATATTCTGTGACCAATCCTAAAAATTGTTTCTCAGCTTGTTCTATTAAGGAGACAATTTCTGGATCAAGGATATTACGGGTTATCTCCTTTGCATAAGGATGATTGACCGCGAACATACTCTTGAATTCAACCAAGGCAGAATACGCATCGCCTTTGCCTGCAGAAGCGAGACCTAACCATAAATAGAGCTCTGCTCCCAATTCTTTCTGCTTATTGTGGTCTGTAACGCTAAAAACATCGGCAATCAGAGGCTTCAGGAGGCTTATGGCCTTTTCAAAATCTTTCTCAATTCTTATCTGCTTCCTGCCTTCTTCCATCTTGACTTCAATCCCTGCCACAATTTCTGGCTGAGATTTTGCAGGTCTACCCGGACGTCCTACTTCTTCCCTGGCCAATTCCCTTCCACTCACTTCATCAACATTCATGGCATGAATATAGCCAGAGGATCCTTGCCAAGAAACCTTGTACCAATCTCCTATTTTACTCTCTGCATCCAAAATTGTATTCAGAGGAACTCTGGTAAGTGTCTTTCCTCCGATTGCCCGCGTTGCTTTTACGCTGGCATTATCAAGAATGACCTTTATTTTAACGGGAGCTGCCTCAAGAGTGACGAGAAGGAAAAAAAGAAGAAAAATACTTAATAATTTTATTCCCCCGTTAAAATTCTTTGATTTCATTTTCCCCTCCTCTCCTAAGCCATAACCGTTTTTCTTGATCACTCAATAAACTTCTTAACTTTATATCTTATCTTCTTTCGTAATTTTCCAGACATTTCCTTGCTTTTCCATTGTCCAGATTACTTGTCCCTCAAAAACCTTCGTCCTCTGACCAGTTTGTTTATTGACAGCAGTCGAGAAATTAGAAAATTTTACTTCAGCACGTCTTCTATCTCTAAATCTAATCGAAATACTCGCCTTGTCAACAATAGACATTATATCATCATAATAATTAAAGATGTCCATTGTATCTGATCTTTTTGTACTCTGAAGATCTGGAGACCCGACATAATAGAGAATTGCCGGGAGGTCTTTTTCCTCCTCGGCCTTCCTCAGGCTTTCTATTATTTGCCTAATTTCCTGGGTGGAATTAGCTTCATAAATGGTTTTATCCGCCAAACTCCAATACCTTTTTGCTTCTTTGTGGTCTTTATCTAATTCTAAAATTTTTTCCATTTCCTGCAAACATTGCCTATAATCTCTGTTTTCATAACTGCTGATCCCGGTCTCCAGGATTTGGGCGATCATAATTTCATTCTTCGCTTTAGTTATATAGTCTTGAGCTGTTTGGTTTTTGGGATATTTTGCAATAACTTCTTCTGCCAGCCTTACGGTCCCGTCATAATCGCCCTTCTCCAAACTTTCCTTAGCCCTGTTTAATTTATCCTCTGTGCTGCCAGGAATGATAGCTCTTGTCTGGAGAGGCTCCGGTTTTTTATCTTGAGATAAGGAAGGTGTTTCTGACTTTATTTCTTCCGTTCCCGGAGTTTGAGCGACGAGAACTTCACCCATTTTACTCTTTGCTTCACTTAAATATTCCTGGGCTCTTATATTTTCTGCATCTTCGGCAAGAACCGCTTCTGCAAGTCTGATTGTCTCAGCATAGTCCTCCTTATCAAAACTCTCCCTGGCTCTGTTCAATTTATCCTCTATGCTGCCAGGTATGACAGCATCTGGTGGCGGGGATAGCGGAGGTTCTTCTGCTTTCATTCCTTTGAATAGGCCTGAAAGAAAAGGTATTTCTCCTGTCTTCTGGTAGAGAAAATAGCCCCCTCCTGCAGCAGCCAAAAGGACCGCAGCAGCAGAAATGGCTATGATAGGCCACAGTTTCCGCTTTTTCTTCATCATTAAAGTTGGGAGTTCCTCTTGAATCATAGTAATGGGTATTGTCTTATCTGATAGCTGGTCAAAGTTGTGCAAATCTGTAGCAAGCTCAGCACAGTTTTGGTAACGATCTTTTGGATCCTTAGCTAAAGCCTTACAAACTATCTGTTCAAAACCAACTGGCAGACCTTTTTTTACTTCAGTCAGAGCAACTGGCTCTTCATGGATAATCTTATAAATTACTGTTGTGATACTTTGGGCTTGAAAAGCCCTTTTTCCCGTGAGAAGTTCATACAGGATACCCCCCAATGAGAATATATCTGAACGCCTATCTACCTTTTTTCCCATAACCTGTTCGGGGGACATATAACTTGGTGTACCCAGCGTTGTCCCCGCTTGAGTCAAGGTCGATGTCTCAAGTCGAGCCACACCAAAGTCAACAATAAAAGGTTTCCCCTCTTTATCCAATAAAATATTGGCGGGCTTAATATCTCGATGGATGATTCCATTATCGTGAGCATAATCTAAAGCTTTGCATAACTGATCCATGAGCTGGATTAATTCTTGAGTAGAAATTTTTTCACCTGAACTGATCACCTTTTGGAGACTATGACCTTCAATTAATTGCATAACAATGTATGTCATCTCTTTCTCTCTGCCGACATCATAGATAGTAATAATATTTGGGTGTGTTAGCTTACCTGCAGCTTGAGCCTCCCTCATGAACCTTTCCATCATTTCTTCTCTATCACCTTCCTCAGAGACCAAATCGAAACGTATAGTCTTGACAGCCACCTCTCGATTTATATCGGGATCAAGAGCTCTATAGACAATTCCCATGGCTCCCTTTCCGAGTATACTGGTAATTTTGTATTTACCTATATTTTTCATTTTTCCAGATTTAGGGCTGTATATGTTCTTTTTGAGTTCTGTAAGACAATCATAACGTCCTTTTATGATTGCAAAGGATTCGCATGCTGTCAATCATCAGTAAAGAGGATTTTTCAAGGTGAATACTAATTTCCTTTCCTCATCTGAGAAGGTTAGAGCGCTCATCTCAACCGAGGAGGAATTATCAGCTAAATACAACCCGCTTAAAAGGAAATTAGTGCGCTACTTCTTATTGAAAACAGGTATCCCTCCACCCATAAAACCACTGATTTCAGCTTTTTCCGTATTGCCTCTTAAGAAAATATAATAGAAAGATTCCGTTGTCAACAAAAAAACGATGTAACAATGGGGTCAGACTTGCAAAACTTGCATAATTTTAATGCAGATGGAGTCAGGAAAAAGTAGCCTGTCCCCTTTTTCATTTTTTGCCAAATAGTGCCGAATAATGGTAAAAGAAGAATAGAAACTGTCACCATCTAAAATGAACGCAGAAAAAATGGAAGTCACTTATCAATTTGTCAATTATGGCGAAGATTTGAGACCAGCTAAAGGCGTATTAATTCTGGATGTAGGGATGAAAACCGTGCCAGGGGTTATTGACCACCACCATTCTGAGGCCGAAGTGGAATGCACAGCATCTTTAATCGCGAAGTATCCTAATCTTGTCCTGGATCACATTAGGGAGAGCCCGGCAGAAAAAAAAGAAGATTCCCTTAAACTGAGAATCGTAACCCACCGCCTTCCTGACTTTGATTCTATCTCCTCTATTTTCCTCGCCACAAAACTTATAGAAACAGGCAAGATCAATTCTTCTATGGATAAAATAGCTCAGTATGCCCGGATGGTCGATTCCTCTGCTTTGCCCAAGGATATTGATCTTACTTGTACTCCACACTCCATTCTTCGTTCACTCTTTACCGAAATAAAAAGAGGAGAGGAAGAGAGCAACCTCGAAAGGGTAAGAGAGGGCTTAAAATTTATGAATTTCTTATATTCCAAGTCAGAAGAGGGGCATGAAATCCTTGAGAATAAAGCGCTCTTTTCAGGAATTGACAGATACGGATGGGCAATGAGAAAAGTGGAAGATGATTACTTCAGCTATCTATCTGATATTAGCAGAGCTAGGAAAATCATTCTTTATTTACCCCTGATTCAAGGAAGCGGGAAGAAGAAAGTCGATGGCCTTATCATTAAAAATCCACAAAGCTTTCTTTTTAAAGATTGGGCCCAGAGAGACAGGGAAAATTCTCCCCTCCAGGAAGGCTTCGGCTTGCTCGTAACAAATTTTTGGAACAAAAGATACATTCTCGGAGTCGACCCAGAGAAAGAGGTGAATCTCAGAGGACTCGGGCATTTACTGAATGAAAAGGAGGCTGAAAAGAGGACTAAGACGGGAAAACCTTTTACTTTCCGCTGGTACGACGGGAATTGCCCCTTTTTTAACTTCCGGATCATCGATTCTCCCCTGGATGGGACGAAGTTAA
>SOIV01000031.1 GCA_004377005.1 Candidatus Aminicenantota bacterium
CAGATTAAGATGCCCAAACTATATGTTTATCAAAAAAAAGGAGAGGATTACTCCATTCCTCTTAAAAAAGATAGAATATCTATTGGCCGCTCTGCTGATAATGACATCAACATTCTTGACCCATTCTGTTCAGGGAAGCATGCTTACATTTATCCTTCGGAAGAGGGTTGGGCAGTTCGGGATAATGCCAGCAAGAACGGAACCTTCCTAAACGGCAAAAAGATTAAAGCCGAGGTCGAACTTAAAAAAGGAGATGAAGTCCTTGTTGGATCAACGAGGATTGTCTTCGATAAGGAAATCCCCACTCATGTAGAAATGACGGAGGCGCCCACCTCCTCGGCAAATGTAAATACCATAATGCAGGTTGAAGAGGTTTTAACCAAGAGCGAAATTGATACAACTATGAAAGGCAGCCTGGCACCTGTGGATTTGGAAAAGGTCAGAACAGAGCATAGAGCTTTCTCTATAATGAGTGAAGTTAGTAAAGCCCTTCTTCTTCATCAGCCTATAAGCGAACTCTTGGATAACATCATGGATCTGATTTGTGCAAATCTCCCTATGGACAGAGGGATTCTGATGTTAAAAGAAGGCAATCCTGCTCAATTCATTCCCAAAGTGATTCGTGTCAACGATAAGAACCTTAAGGATCAAACGATTCAGGTAAGCCAGAGTATTATAAATATGGCTGTTGATAAGAATTCCTCAATCCTAACTTCTGATGCCATGGCTGACACTCGTTTCAAAGCCATGGAAAGCATTATTAAATTCAATATCCATTCGGCAATGTGTGTTCCTTTATGGAATAACAAGGAAATCATAGGAATCATCTATTCAGACCGGATATCGAACCTTGAGCAGTTCAAGGATGAGGATCTCAAGCTTTTAACTCTTTTATCTAATTTGGCTGCAGTCAAGATCGAAAATTCTAAGCTTACGGATCAAGCCATCGAGAAAGAAAAGATGGAAAAAGAGCTTGCCTTAGCTGCTAAGATTCAGGAAGACTTTCTCCCTAAAGAAAATCCACCATGCAAAAAATTTGAGATTGTTGGCTATAATACTCCCTGTTATCAAGTTGGCGGGGATTATTATGATTTTATCGACATCGACCCTTCTCGCTTGGGTATTGTTGTTGCTGATGTTGCCGGGAAAGGAGTTGGTGCTTCACTCCTCATGGCTTCATTAAGGGCAGCTCTTCAATCAGAGGTTCATGCTAAATACAATATAGAGGAGATGGCTGTTAAACTGAATAATTTTGTCCACCGCAGTTCTGCCCCTAATGGTTTTATAACTTTTTTCTTTTGCGAGCTAAACAAAAAAAGTGGTGAGCTAAAATATATCAATGCTGGTCATAATCCTCCCCTTATTATCGATAAAAAAGGTAAAATCACCCGTTTGGAGAGCTGCGGCTTATGCTTGGGAATGTTTCCTTCTAGTACTTATGAAGTAAAAAAAGTCACAATAAGCGTTGGAGAAATGGCTGTTCTTTATACAGATGGAATCACCGAAAGTCGGAACAAAGATAATAAAGAATTCGATGAAAAAGGACTCATAAAGCTGCTTCGAAAGCATCCTAAATTAAAGGCTTCTAAAATACTGAAAAAAGTTAATGAGGAACTCGAGTCATTCACTGCTGGTGCTGATCGAATGGA
>SOIV01000248.1 GCA_004377005.1 Candidatus Aminicenantota bacterium
TTAGATTCCTACTATTTCATTTTATTTCTCTTGAATTGATTGTGCAATCGATAATACGGAAAGTTTTTATCTTACCTTCGTCATTTGATAGGCGCTTATATCGCGGGCCAGTCGTTGTCTCTCTCCCTGCTAAATCTATATATTTGCAAACCTTCTCATTTTGACGTTTAACACGAGCGCAATTCCTAAATATGTGGTTAGAAGAGAGGAACCTCCGTAGCTAAATAGAGGCAAGGGGATTCCTGCTATGGGAAAGAGACCAATGATCATCATCAAATTAATGAGAAATTGGAAGGCGATCATAATCGCCACCATAAAAATAATATATACCCCTGTTCTATCTCTCGAGTGCCCGATAGATTGAAACAGTCTCCAGAGCAAAAAAGAGTAGGAAAGCAAAATAAGCACCACGCCTATGAAGCCAAATTCTTCTCCGACGACAGAAAAGACAAAATCCGTATGCCTGGCAGGCAAGAATCTCAACTGGCTTTGAGTTCCTTTTCTAAAACCTTTTCCTAAAAAACCCCCTGATCCAATGGCAATTTTTGATTGCAGGATATGATAACCCGAGCCTAGAGGATCCTGACTGGGAGAAATTAGAGCAGTTAACCTTTTTTTTTGATAGTCTTTAAGGCCAAAATTCCAGCCAAATATCCCTAGAAGTAACCCACAAATCAATATACCAATGATGGTTTTCTTGTTTAATCCGGCTAAGAAGAGCGCTGCTAATAAAATCGGAATATAACTAAGAGCAGTTCCTAAATCAGGTTGCAAAGCCACAAGGAAAGCAGGGACGGCGATAATCGAAACACATAAAAATCCCTTACCCATGGAAAGATAGTCTCTTCTAAATTTAGCAAAGACATTAGCTAACAGAAGTATAATCATTATTTTAGCAACTTCAGAAGGCTGAACGTTAAAAAACGGAAATTTAAACCAACTTTTAGCTCCCGCTATAGGCGTGCCGAAAATTAAAATTCCTCCGAGTACCCCTATAAGGACAAGGTATAAATACAAAGAATAAGTGACAAGAGTACTATAGTCTACGCAAAGAAATAAAAAAAGAGCTATCGAGCTAAAAACCATCCATAAGATCTGTTTCACATAATAATTTCCGGGCAGATAATGAGAGGTGCTGTAGATAAATGCCACTCCAAGAATGGAGTTCAAGAGCAAAATGCCTATCAATATCCAATCAGTATTTCTAAGAAGGTTTCTGTCAATCATATTTTCTTCTGTATGAATTAAATAACTTCCTCGCTAGAGGAGCTGCGGTTGCACCGCCCATACCACCATATTCAATGATGACTGTTACAACGATCTTCGGGTTATCCCTCGGAGCAAATCCTGTAAACCAGGAATGAGTCTTAGTTTCTTCCTCTTCTTCTTCCTCTTCCACTTTCTTCTCCTTATCTTTTTCAGTGCTGATAAGTTGAGTTGAACCTGTTTTTCCACAAATATCGAATCCTTTTACATTAGCGGCCCATCCTGTCCCTCCTTTATTGACGACTTCCCACATGCCTTGAATAACTGTTTCAAAAGTAGATAGTTCAATATCCACGGCATCTTTTTCAGAAAATGCTCTCTTCCCGGCAAGAGATTGAGAATTAAGCAAATGAGGAGTAACTTTTCTTCCTCTATTGGCGATAATAGAAGTGTAGAGAGCAACCTGAAGAGGAGTCACCATTAAAGGGCCCTGACCAATGGAAACAGAAATAGTCTCTCCTGGCTGCCAGCGTTCTTTCCTTACTTCCCTCTTCCATTGTGGATTTGGAACCAATCCTGTTTTTTCTCCGGGCAAATCAATACCAGTTTTTGCCCCAAATCCAAGCATTTTTGCATAACGGGAAATTTCGTCGATGCCCATCTTCTTTCCAACTTGATAATGATATATGTTACATGAATTCCGAATTGCTTGAATAAGATTCATTTCACCATGGCCTTTTTCAACCCAGCAGGTGAAAGGCTCATTATAAATTTCAATCTCACCTTTACAAGTAAAAGTCGTCTCTTCATCTATTATGCCCAACTCAAGAGCTCCTAAATCTATTACAAGCTTGAATATTGAACCAGGAGCGTACTGACCCCGAATAGCTCGATTCTCCAAGGGGAACTCGGGGCTATTGACTAAATCAAGCCATTCTTCAGGGGTAAAGCGGTCAATAAATTTATTAGGGTCAAAAGTAGGATAGCTGGCCAAGGCAAGTATTTCACCGGTCTGGGGGTCCATCATGACAACGGCCCCTTCTCTTCCCTCCAATAACTCTTCAACCTTCTCTTGAAGAGCATAATCTAAAGTGAGAATAATATTTTGACCTTTTTCGGGCTCACGTTTTGCTATCTTCCCTTTGCTCCTGCCCATGCTGTCTACAATTTCTAATGCTTCCCCATCTGTTCCGACTAAGGTAGCTTCATATACTTTTTCAACTCCGGTCTTCCCAATAAGATCTCCCAAGCGCCTCTGTTGGTAGAGACCTTTTTTTATCTCTTCCCCTGATAACTCCTGTATATACCCTAAGGCATGAGCTGCAAGATTGCCAAAGGGGTAAAACCTCTTTGGCTCTGCTTGGAGAAATAATTCGGGAAATTCTAATTTTCTGGCCTCGATCACAGCAACCTCTTCAAAAGATAAATTCTCCTTAATCACAATTGGCTTGAAAACGGGAAAGGATTCGTACCTTTTAATTCTTTCTTTCAAAACATCTTCTTCAATCTTTAAAAGGCGAGATATTTTCCGGCAGGATTTATCGTAATTTTCACAATTTTCTCTAATGATGGAAACTTTAAAAGAGGCTTTGTTATCAGCCAGAATGGTCTCCCCTCTATCCTTAATCAATCCTCGCTGAGAAGGCAGGACGATTTCTCTCATCCGATTGGCTTCGGATTTCTCCCAGTATTTTTTATGATCTAAGACCTGAATTTTCCAAAAATTAAGGAGCAAAAAAACGGTTAATACTTGGATAAAGATAAATATTTTCTTGGATCTTCTTAGAACGAGAATAAGATCCTCATAAACCTTGTTGTTTTCCATGGATAAAACTAGATTTCACTCCTTTTGAACTTTCTCAAAAAAAAGAACAGAACGCTTCCCACCAGAGCAGTGCTTAAAGGCTGAAAAAAGATCAATCCTCTTCCTGTATTTATGCTTCCTGAAGAAACAAAAGAGTAAAGCAAGGCCCATAAAATGAATTCAAAACTGATCAACAAGAAGATAAAGACGAAGCTGCGCAAAGGAGGATGGACATCTATTTTTTTTGCAATGTATCCTGCCGTGAATCCAGCAATTGTTTTCGCAAGACCTGCTACTCCAAAAACTCCCAAAGAAAAAGAGTCCTGGATAAGACCACAAAACGCTCCTACACAGGCACCGAAAATTTCATTTTTTTCAACGGCAAAGTAGATAACAACCAAACTAAAGACATTAAATAGCAGAACTAGAGAGGGAGAGATTTTACTCAGAGTTGTATAAAGCAAAAAAGCAATGATGATTCCAAGAGAAACCTTAACAAAATCTTTCATTAAAGCTAATTCTTAAAAAATTTCCATCGGATCTCTCATAATGACGGCTACCTGATCCAAATCCCGAATATCAAAATAAGGTTCAACTTTTACCTGTTTAAAAAGAGAAGTGCTTGTGGTTATGGAAACAATCTTACCCACTTTTATTCCAGAAGGAAAGAGACCATCCTTGCCAGAAGTAATAATATCTTCTCCTTCATAAATATCCTCAGTTGTTACATGGATATATTCTAAAAAACAGTATCCTTTATCATCACCACTCAGAATACCCATGACTTCCTTACTCTGAGAAAAAACACCTACCCCGCTTTCGTTGTCAGTGATCAACTGAACTCTAGATTCTTTTAAGGCGATAGGGTTTATAATTCGTCCCACTAAACTGCCATTTTTATCGAGAACAATCATATCTTTCCTAAGACCATCCAGAGAGCCCTTATTAATAACTGCAGATTTAAAAAAATTACTGGCATCAAAACCTATAACTTGAGCTACCAAAATATTCTCATGAAGCCTTAAAAGACTCTCCTCTATTTCTTTCGCACTCCTCAAGTTTTCAAGAGCATTCCTTAAAAGGTTATTCTCCTGTCGGAGAAAAAACATTTCATCTTTCATCTTTCGATTCTGACTTTGAACATTCTGAAGGTAAAAATAATTCTCCCAGAACTCACCAATTGATCGGAATAAGGAAAGAATTCCATGCTGAACAGGAGAAAAAACGGAAAAAACTGCCTTTTCGAAGTAATTCTCCCCATAACCCAACGGAACCTGAGTTGAAATCAATATCAGCTGAAAAAAAATTAAAGCTGTGAGGACTACAAGACTCTTTCTCTCTTTAAGGAAAAGGGGCATGAGATTTAAATTGAATTATATTATAGAAACCTTTTTCAGAAGGTCTAAATCGTCGAGCATCTTGCCAGCACCAATTACAACCGTAGTCAGAGGATCATCAGTGATAAAAACTGGCAATTTAGTTTCCTCGCGTATACGTTTGTCTATATTTTTAAGGAGAGCGCCTCCCCCTGTTAAAATAATGCCTCGGTCAATGATGTCCGCTGATAATTCCGGAGGAATCTTTTCAAGGGCGACTCTTATGGCATTGATAATCAAAGAGACAACATTTTCGAGCGCTTCCCTTACTTCCTGGTCATCAATTATAATTGTTTTGGGGATTCCTTCTCCTAGATCTCTTCCTTTTATCTCTTGTGTCATGGGCTCATCCAAGGGGTAAGCTGAACCTATCTCCATTTTAAGTTGTTCAGCGCTTCTCTCTCCGATGAGCAAATTGTATTTTTTCTTAAGGTATTGGATGATAGCCTCGTCCATTTCATTCCCAGCAATCCGTATGTGATGATTAAAAACGATCCCGTTCATAGAAATGACTGCGATATCGGTCGTCCCTCCTCCTATATCCACTATCATATTTCCTGTCGGCTCAGAAATAGGAAGATCAGCTCCTATAGAAGCTGACACTGGCTGTTGGACAAGGTAGACTTCGGATGCTTTTGCCCTCATGGCCACATCCTTAACTGCACGTCTCTCTACCTGCGTAATTCCTGTTGGAATCCCGATAACTATCCTCGGTCTAATCAAAAAGACTCGGTTGTCTGTGGACTTCTTTATAAAATAATCGAGCATCTTTTCCGCAATCTCAAAATCTGCAATGACTCCATCTCTCATTGGTTTGATAGCCAGTATGTCAGCAGGAGTTTTTCCTAGCATCTCCTTTGCTCGCGTACCCACAGCTTCCACTTTACCAGTCCCTTTGTTAATAACAACAATAGAAGGCTCCTGAACAACGATTCCTTTTCCTTTTAAATAAACCAAAGTGTTGGCAGTCCCAAGGTCAATAGCTAAATCACAAAATAGCCTGCCTTTAATTAAACCCAACAAATTCATCTTTATGCCTTTCTCTACC
>SOIV01000317.1 GCA_004377005.1 Candidatus Aminicenantota bacterium
ATCGACTTCTTTTCCGTCGATAAAGACGTGCTTGATGTTGGTTCTTAATTCCAGTATGTCTCCATCTGCAAGGACAATGTTAGCTACCTTTCCCTTCTCCAGGCTCCCCATCATTTTATCCACCCCGAATATCTGGGCCGGGTAAATCGTTACTCCCTTGAGTGCTTCTTTTTTATCCAGGCCAAAGGCAGCGGCTTTTGCAGCATGATAGGGTAAATCCTTGGCTAAGCTTGCACTCCCTGAGGAAAAAGCAAATTTGACGCCAGCTTTTGCCAGTACACCAGGATTCCTGTAAAAAGCATCATAGCCGTCTTCCCATTTGGGAGGCACTGAATTAAGAGAGCTAAAAACAACCGGAATACCTGATTTTTTTATATCCTCAGCAACCTTCCATCCATCAGTGACACCCAAGAATATTGCTTTGAGTTTTTCATCTTTGACGAATTTGATGGCTGCTTTTATGTCTTTATCGGCGTGAACAGAAATCATGACAGGAAGTTCGCCGTTAACCACAGGAAGAAGAAATTCTAATTTTTCATCAAACTCAGGAAAATGGAGTTCCAAGTTTTTTTTGGCTAAATTTTTTCTTTTCTGATAATAGCGAGCCTGTTTCAGGATTTCCTTCAATTCTTTAATCTGTTTAGAAGCCTGCTCTCGAGGTTGTGTTTCTCTTCTCCTCCTTAGCCGAGGCAAGGAAGGAAACTGGATATGCATGGCGACTGAGCTTTTTATTATCATCTCTTCAGGAGTCCAGCCGACCAACCTGATCAAACCACTCTGACCTGAAATGAGGCCGCCAGAAGGAGCTACAAGAGCCACGGTTATCCCGTTTGACCGTGAGATAGGAATATGCATGGAGTCAGGCCGGAGAGCTTCCACGGTTTTTGCCTGAGGATTAATCCTGCCTGTTTCTCTGTAATCAACGGTTGCCCTTATAGAGCTTATCTCTTGGAGCCCTAGATAACATGAGCCATCGATCATGCCTGGATAGGCAAAAAGGCCCTTGGCATCGATTATTTTCGCACCTTGTGGAATATCAATGTTCTTTCCCAAAGCTTCGATTAATCCGTCTTTTATAAGAATTGTCCCTTCAGTAATATCCTCACCTACAACAGGGATGATGGTAGCGTCTTTTATAGCAATAACGCTCGGTTTTTTTTCTTGAGTTAAACAGAAGGAAGCACAGATGATGAAAATTACAGCAAAGACGAAGGTTCTCTTGGTCATTTTGTCCCTCCCTTTTTCTCTTTCTTTTTCTCTTCTTCTTTCTTTTTCTTCTCCATTTCTTCTCTCTCTTTTAGATACTGAGCTCGATCAAAATAGACCTCCCCCTCGATAATTGTCTTTTCACAAAGGGTATAGGCGCTAAGAGGATGTTCGTTAAAGATGGCAATATCTCCATGTTTTCCGACTTCAAGGCTCCCGGCAATCTTTTCCACACCAAGCTGGATGGCCGGGTTGATGGTGACTAGCTTCAGGGCTTCCTCCTCAGAAAGGCCGCCATACTTCATGGCTTTTGCCGCATCGTTGAACAACCTCCGGATTCTCTCTCCACTGTCAGAATTTATGGAAACAAGGACTCCATTTTTTGTGCAGTAACCAGCACTGTAAGCAATCCCTTCAGAAGCTTCGACCTTATAGGCCCAGTTATCAAGAAAGACGGAGATGCCAATTTTTTCTTCTGCGAGTTCCTTGGCTATTTTGAATGCTTCAGATGCATGTTCGAAACAGGCAATCTTGAACCCAAATTCTTTAGAAAGGTTAATGAATTCCAGGGTTTCATCAGCTCTATAGGTGTGACAACGGGCCACCATTTTCCCGCGAAGCATGTCTGCCAGTTGCTCCATCCTTAAGTCCTTTCGAGGCACGATCAAATTCTTTACATATTTTTTGGATTTTTTCGCTTTTAGATACCGGTCCCACTGTTCCATATAGTTTTTCGCTTTTAGAAACTCACGGCGGATAATAGCATTCACTCCCATGCGGGATTGTGGATAGCGAGGAGTTCCCAAGGTAGGAGAATTAGACCTCTTGGGATTTTCACCCAGGGCGAATTTTAAGGTCCTGTAAGCATCATGAACGATCATCTCTTCCGAAGTCTTTCCCCATTTCGTCTTGATGACGATGTTCTCGCCTCCTATCGGGTTGCCGCTGCCGTGCATGGTATGAACCATCGTCACTCCACCTGATATTGCAGTATAGATGGAACGGTCTTCAGCATTGAGAACATCCCGCATCTTGACTTCGGCGCTTATCGCTTCCGCGCTTTCATTTGTTCCTGTGAGGGCTATATGCGTGTGAGAATCGATTATACCTGGAATAACAAATTTTCCTGACGCATCTATGATTTTTACTCCTTTAGGTCCTTTGATGTTCTCTCCAATCTGCTTTATGATGCCTTTGATTATGAGGATGTCTCCTTTTAGTATTTTCCCTTTTGTAACCGTCAGTATGGTACCGTTCTTTATCAGGAGATCCTGTCCGAAGGAAAAGCTTGAAAAAATCACCAGACTCACAACTAAAATGAAACCAATAGTTTTTCTCTTCATGGCTCTTTCTCCTTTAAAATTCCCCGTCAGGGATTCTTTTTGCCTTCAGCTCCATACTCCATTCCATGACAGCAATTGTTCCTTCTATAGAGTCGTTTTCTGCTGTCCCGTTGAAAGTCATGTCCATCGTCTCTCCCATTATTGTAGCTTCTATGCTTAAGGCGAGTTCATTTCCGCTTAAAATCCCGTCTCTTATTTCCCATTTACCCATGTTCGATGAGATGCTTCCGCTGATTTCGTTTCCATCTTGTTCGATTTCAAGGGTCGTTTCCAACTCGCCCATGGGACTAGAGACTGTGGCGCTCCATTTTCCAGCGATATTCACTTTTGTAGGTTTCTCTCCCTTGGGAGGTTTTTTGATTTCAAAGGATATACCGTCGACAAAAACTCTTTTCACCATAGTTTTTTCATCGAAGATTTCACCAGAAGTAAGAATAATATTGGCGATTTTTCCCGGTTCAAGGCTTCCCAGAAAACTGCTTACTCCCAAGAATTTGGCGGGGATAATGGTCATAGCCTTGAGAGCTTCTTCCTTAGGCAAGCCTGCTTTAATCGCTTTTTGGACGTTTTTTGGAATGTCTGATGGTTTTTTAAGTCCCTGGGAGGTAAGCGCAAACGTTAATCTCTTTTTATGGAGATTCGCAGCATTAGCAGGATAGATTTCTTCCTCTGCTTTTTTCTTTAGTTCTTCACCTTGATTGACATAAATGCTTGTCATTGGAGGCTTGAAATTGAGAGAAACAAGAAGTGGAACTTTGGCATTTTTGATAAGTAGATCTGCTACTCTCCAGGCTTCATTTGCTCCGGTGAGAAAGCCGTTGAGCTTGAATTCCTTGATAAGTCTGAGGGCACGCTTGATGTCTTCCAAGTTGGCACAATTAAAAAAGACAGGGCTTTTTTTAACTACATAGGGTGAAAGAGCTTCTAAGAAAGGATTATATTCAGGTCGTTTAAGGCCTCGAGATGATTTTGTAAATTGAGATTTGTGGGAAGAGTAATGTTCAGTATCCAGAAAAGATTGTCTGAGAAAAGCCATTGTTCCCATCAAGCTGGAAGGGTAAGTTCCGCGCGCGGTCGTAAAATTCACATGGAGAGCAACAGGACTTTTGATAACCATCGGTTCTGCTTTTTCTCCGTTGACATTCAAGAGAACGCTTTGGCCGGCATAGATTCCTCTTTCAGGTGCAACCAGGACAGTTGTGATTCCGATTTTGTGCAGGTCTGCTACGGCAGTTTTTTTGGGTTTTAAAAGCTTAATAGCCATTAAATCAGGATGCTGGGCTTTCTCCTTTTGCCGAGGTTCAGCGGCTGCTGTTCTCGTAGTCCCTGGTCTTCTTGGCTCTTCCTTAGGAAGCTCGAGAAAGAGATTTGTATGGGCATCGATCAAGCCTGGATAGGCGAACAGGCCTTCAGCTTTGATTATTTCAGCATCTTCTGGAATTGAAATTTTTCCTTGAGGTCCTAAGGATTCGATAAGTCCATCCCGGATTATGATGATTCCGTTCTTGATAGGTGAACCGGTAACAGGAATAATCGTGCAGTTAACAATAGCATAGGTAGGGGTAACTCGGGCTGAGGAGGTGGCTGTGAAAAGGAGAATGACCGCAAACAAACAAATGAATAAACGATTTTTTTTGATTTTCATGTTCCTCCTTTCAATACAAAATTGTTAATAAAAATCTTCCCCGTATCAACAAGCGACGTATTCTAACAAAAAAAAACATGCGGGTCTACAAATATTGCAGAGGTCTAATTTTTCTTATGTAGGGGCTTGATTTATCAAGCCAACCTTTTATTTTGTATGGTTTGATTTATCTTGCGCAGGGATCTGGATTATCTTATGTAGGGGCTTGATTTATCAAGCTCACCTTATTAATATTTTTGGTGTTTGATTTATAAGCGCGCGATAAAGGAAAAAACAGGAAATATTCTTTATGTGGACTTAACTCATCTTGTGTATGAATTTGCTTTATCTTATGTAGGGGCTTGATTTATCAAGCCCACCTATTTAAATTGTACTGGTTTGGTTTTTCTTATGTAGGGGCTTGATTTATCAAGCCCACCTTAATTATATTTTTTATTTATAAATTCCTGATTGAATCTTTAAAGAAAGTTTAGAGAGTAATGAATGAGAAAAGGCATTCAAAAAATATTTTCTGAAGCTGCAGAAACTTATGAGCTTGTTAATCATGTCCTGACACTTGGGTTTGATATTCTTTGGCGGAAGAAAGCAGCTCGGGAAGCGGTCAGAGCTAAGGGTTTTCTATGGCTGGATGTGTGCAGTGGCACTGGAGAAATGGCCCTTAATCTTTCACGTCTGGCAGATGAAAAAGTAAAGATTGTTTCTGCCGATTTCTGTCATTCGATGATAGCTAAAGCTCGAGAAAAGAGAAAAATTCCAAACCTCTCTTTTGTTCTTGCTGAGTCAGGGCAGCTTCCCTTTGCTGATAGAACATTCAATCTTGTGACTATCTCTTTTGCTACCCGAAACATATACCCTAACAAACGCGAACTGGTTGCTCATCTAAGGGAGTTTTACCGTGTTCTCAAGCCAGGAGGATATTTTGTGAATCTTGAAACAAGCCAGCCTTCTGTGAGAATTATTCAGAAGCTATTTCATCTCTATATAAAACTGACTGTAAAACAATTGGGAGTTCTTCTATCGGGCTCTAAATCCGCTTACAGATATCTTGCTTATACGATCCCGCGTTTTTTTCCCCCTGAGGAATTTTCCTCGATACTCCGTGAGGCAGGGTTCGCCCGTATTACTCATCGTTCTCTTTTCCTTGGTGTTTCCGCCATTCACACTGCCATCAAATAAGAATTGTTTTTTCATTT
>SOIV01000164.1 GCA_004377005.1 Candidatus Aminicenantota bacterium
CGAATTCGAGAAATCTTGTGAATTTTTTACTTTTTCTTTGTTTTGCCTAATGCTGTTTTGAGCTTTTCGGCAAAAATTCCAAAGACGGGTTCTTCGGAGACATAAGGTTTAAACTTTCCTTTTTTTTCTTTTGTTGTAACTTCTTCTCCAATCTCTTTTTTCACCTCTGCCTTAATTGCTCTAAGGGCTTCCTGTTCTGATTCTTCGATTTCAATTTTCTCTTCGATAATTCTTTTCTCTCCCTTTCTCGCCCGGCCGACTCTATCGTGCTCCACCCTCAGTTTCTTTTTCTTTAAAAACTTTTCTCTTTTTGGCGCTGGTAGCTTTTCTCTTTCTCCCTTCTCTTTAATTGCTTCTTTCATAGGTTCGAGAGGAGCTTCGACTCTAACCTCTTCTTTTCTTTCCTCACTAATCTCTGGAGCAGGGATTTCCTCAACAGGAGCTTCTGAAGGGGGAGTAAGGTGCGGGGCTTCTTTAACCTCTTCCGGAGGAGGTGCTTCAGGCACGATTTCTGCAGGCATTTCAGGCCTCATCTCTTCTTCAACCTCTATTTTTTCTCGATAGAAGAAAATTCCTTTATCTTTTTCTGATGGGGAGAATTCTGGTGAATTGAGCAGAGTTTTTTCCACTTCTTCCTGGGTGGTTTGCTTTAAAATGTCGACTAGATGATATGCTCTTAAGTAATGGAGGCAAAGATTTTTGCTTTCCAGGCCGAAGTTCTTATAGATGAGAACTAAAAGCTCCCTGAGATCTAAGTCATTTCTTTGGGAGTAGAGGGAAAAAAGCTCGCTAAGAGTTTCTCTTTTCAGATGAATGATTTTGTTGGGCAGAGAGAAAGTGAAGATTTCCTCGCCGCTAGCGGTGAATTTATCCTCTTTGGGATCATAGTCTATTTTCAATACAGGAAGCTTTTTCTTTGACCTCTTCAGCCAGAAGTTGAATTGAGTGGGCCCTTTTCTTTCCAAAGTCAGGCGTGTGCCTTGAGGAACATTATTGCTCTCGAAGAAGTCTTTTAAGCCCAGAAAAAAGGCAGATGATGGGTAATAAAAAACAGTGTAGTCCTTCTCTTCCTCTTTGTCAGTGAAAACATATTCTCGGGAAAAGGATAATTCTTTGTTAAGTTTTTTTGAAATTTTAACGCCCCCGGAGAGAATTTCTCTCCAGGTAAGATAGGTCTTTAAAGGGAACTCGTGTATCTGAATCGTCTCCTCCCTCTTTCCCTCGCTAAAAGCAGGAAGCTTTGCTTTGGGAGCCGAGAGGGGCAAATTCTCGGGGAGAGAGTTAAAGACGTTCTTCAAATGCCATTTACCCCACCCTTGAGGAGAGACATATATAAAATCCTTCTTGTGTTTTTTTTCTAGTATATAGTTTAAGCTCATACAACAAAGTTCGAAGAGATCATCCGTACTTTCCATGTCAAAAAATTTATTCGCCAACTCACCTGATGCAGCTGACAACTTCTTCTCCAAAAGATGGTTTTTGATTTCCTTTATTTTCTTCTCCTGGATTTCCATTCGCTTCTCATTGAGCTGCCAGTAATTGTTCCAGCAGAAAAATTTAGATGACTTGGATAGCGCAGACCTCAGATTTTTCTCCAGGGTTTTTAAATCTCTTTCCGTCATAGGAAGTTCACTGAGTCTCGGGTCCTTCTTTTTTTCAATTTTTTCTGGGGTCTTTGCTTTTCCGTCGACGTTACAAGGAAGGAGAATTTGAGTTTTAGTCTTCTTCATGTAATCGATGTATTTTCGGAATATTCCTCCTCCTGAGCAATCAACTTCCAGCATGTCGCAGTTGTAATTTTCATAGGCGACTTTCCCGACAACTTTTAAAACAACAGCTCCTTTAAAGGGTACCATTCCTTTACTGCTTACCATCAAGGGCTCATCGTATTCTTTATAGATGAAGTCGCCGATTTCATATGTGCAAAGGGAATCGTATTTCTTGACCTCTTGAACCAGCTGATTTGAAGTCTTCTGGTAGGCCATTTTTTTTGTTATCTCTTCGAGAGAAAGAGGTTTGTTGCTCTTAGAGATTTCTTTTTCAATAAACAAAAGATCTTTTTCAGTGATTTCTGTGTTTTCTATCTCTTTTTCCATCGTCCTTTTTATTTTTTCCCTAAAAGTGAAAGCATGATTACTTTCTGGACATGAAGCCTGTTTTCTGCTTGATCATACACAAGGGATTGTGAGGAATCAATGACATCATCTGTCACTTCTTCTCCCCTGTGGGCTGGAAGACAATGCATAAAAAAGACACCTTTTTTGGCTTTTGCCATCAGGCTCATGTTGACCTGAAAGGGGGCAAAAATTTCGCTTCTTTTTTCCTTTTCCTGTTCCTGTCCCATTGAAGCCCAAGTATCAGTATAGACAGCATCAGCATTCTCGACCGCCTCAGAAGGATCATTGGTGAAAGAGAAGCTCGCCCCTGTTTCTTTCCCGTCTTCCTCTGCCTGTTTTCGAATTTCTGAATCAGGCTCATATCCGGGTGGCGTAGCCACGCTCATCTTGCTTCCCGCTTTTGCCGCAGCAGAAAGAAGGCTGTGGCAGACATTGTTGCCATCCCCAACGTAAGCCAGCTTGAAATTAGCCAGATCTCCTCGTTTCTCCTTTAAAGTGAAGAAATCAGCCATAGCCTGGCAGGGATGAAGAAGATCGGTCAGGGCATTGATGACGGGAATGCGACATACCTGGGCTAAATCAGTGACATTCTGGTGGGCAAAAGTTCTTATCATGATGGCGTCAACCCAACGCTCCAGATTCTTGCCCATATCGTAAACGGTTTCCCTTGTACCTATCTGGATATCTGAAGGGCTTAAATAAACAGCCTCTCCTCCCAGCTGGAGCATTCCCACTTCAAAGGTCATCCTGGTTCGTAAAGAGGGCTTTTGAAATATCATGGCCAGGATTTTTCCTTTGAGTTTATTACGAAAACGGTGGGGGTTGTCTTTTATTTCCCTCGAGATGTCCAGAATTTTGCTAAACTGATAAAGGGTTAAATCATGGATAGAAATAAAATTATCAAGCATCTCTTTGCCTATAGCGCATCTTTGATTTTCGTTCCTGAACGATTGATCAAAGAAGCTTTGAGGTGATTAGCTGAGGTTATCAAAACTTCTTTTCCTCCACCCTGGATATATTCAATCGCTGCTTTGATTTTAGGTCCCATTGAACCTGGAGGGAACTGTCCCTGAGAAAGGTGTTCTTCAGCCTGCTTAACTGTCATAACTCCGATTGGCTCTTCATCAGGCGTGCCGTAATTCAGACATACGCGATCCACATCGGTTAAGATTATAAATAGGTCTGCCTTAACTTCTCGGGCGACAAGGCTTGCAGCATAATCTTTGTCGATAACCGCCTCTACTCCCTCAAAAAGCCCTCGGCCGTTAATAATGACGGGAATGCCTCCCCCACCCAGGGCAATAACGATCTTTCCCGAGTGTACTAAGTCTTGGATGATTCTTTTGGGAATAACATCGATTGGCTTGGGAGAAGGGACAACTTTGCGGTAGCCGCGGCCAGAATCTTCTATTATTGCCCATTTTTTCTCTCTGCGAAGCATCTGCGCTCTGTATTTCGTGTAAAAGGGACCGATAGGCTTGGTCGGGTTTTTAAAAGCCGGATCTTCCCTGTCGACAACGACCTGGGTGATCAGCGTAGCCACGTCCTTATCCACGGAATTTTTGCGCAGTTCGTTAACTATGGCCTTCTCGAGCATAAAGCCCATGCTCCCTTCTGTCATGGCATCGCAGACTTCAAGGGAAAAAGGTGGGACTTTGGTGATCGATTCTTCCATCTGGATGAGAAGATTGCCGACTTGAGGGCCGTTGCCGTGAACAACGATCAGATCGTAACCTCTTTTCACTATATAAATCATGAGCTTGGCTGCTTTTTGAGCATTTTTAATCTGCTCTGATTGAAGTCCTCGCTGGGTTTTTGGGAGAATAGCATTTCCGCCGAAGGCTATAAGAGCAATCTTTCTCTTCATCAGAATTCTCGCAGAACCTCTTTAAGATCAGGAGATCCGATTTCTTCCAGTTCATATGTGACCCGAAGAATTCTTTTACTTGTTTTGATCAACCGGCCAAGATCAATAGGAGTCCCGCTGACGACGAGGTCGCAGTCGACTTTATCAATGGTTTGAGTAAGCTCAGCCATCTGTTTTTTTCCGTAACCCAGGGCGGGAAGGATTCTATCTAGATGGGTGAATTTTTGGTACGCTGCCTTAATGCTTCCTACCGCAAAAGGCCTGGGATCTACAATTTTTGAAGCTCCGTATTTTTGGGCGGCAAGTAGTCCTGCACCGTAAGGCATCTCCCCATGGGTCAGTGTTGGTCCGTCTTCGATAACAAGGACTGTCTTTCCGGCAATATCCTTTCCTTCTGGAACAATTATCTTGGAGTTAGCACGAATTATGGTGGCTTCGGGATTGAATTCCTTGATGTTTCGAAGAAGATCCGCTAATTTTTCCTTTTCAGAACTATCTATCTTGTTGATCACGAGAACCTGAGCTCTTCTAAAATTCGTCTCACCAGGATGATACCGGAGTTCATGGCCTGGCCGGTGAGGGTCGGCAACTACTATTTCTAAATCCGCCTTATAGAAGGAAAAATCGTTGTTCCCTCCGTCCCAAAGAATGATATCCGCTTCTTTTTGGGCCTCTTCCAGGATGGCCCCATAGTCCACGCCGGCATAGACCACAATACCATTCTTGATATGGGCTTCGTATTCTTCCATTTCCTCAATTGTGCATTCATGCTTTATCATATCTTCGTAGGTGGCAAAGCGCTGCACTTTCTGTTTGACTAGATCTCCATAAGGCATGGGATGGCGGATGATGACAACTCTTCTTCCTTTTTCTTTGAGGAGAAGGGCGATTTTTCGGCTTGTCTGGCTTTTTCCACATCCAGTCCGGACAGCACAGATCGATATAACAGGAAGGTTGCTCTTTATCATCGTCTCCTGAGGACCAAGGAGAGTAAAACTTGCACCCTCTGCTAACACTTGTGATGCCTTGTGCATGATGTATTCATGAGAAACATCGCTGTAAGCGAAAAAAACCTCTGAGATTTCATTTTTGCCGATGAGCGAAGAAAGCTCTTCCTCAGGGTAGATCGGGATACCGTCCGGATAGAGCTTTCCAGCAAGAGCAGAAGGGTATTTTCTATCTTCAATATCAGGGATCTGGGTGGCAGTGAAAGCCACAACCCGGTATTCTTCTTTGTCTCTAAAATAAACATTGAAGTTGTGGAAATCTCTTCCTGCAGCACCCATTATTAGGACTTTTTTCATCTGTATAACTCCTTAAAAAAAGAAATTAAGTATAATACAGGTCTCTAAATTATGCAAACAGAGCAAGCAATGG
>SOIV01000306.1 GCA_004377005.1 Candidatus Aminicenantota bacterium
GACGCCTTCATGGAAAGCCTTGATTTTGAAAAAGAAGAGCTGTAGGTGTTTGATTTATCAAACTTAATATAGACGTAGGGACTTGATTTATTTGTAGGGGCTTGATTCATCAAGCCCACAATTTGTGTGTAAATGTTTTATTTGCTTGTAGGTGTTTGATTTATCAAACACAGCATTTTTGATATGGAGGTGGAAATGAATGTTGTCGGTATAGATTGTGGGGCTAAAAACGTTAAAGCCCTGATCCTGGAAGAAGATAAAATTTTAGCTAAAAGCTCGGTCCTTAGTGGCTTCGACCAGAAGGCTGCGGCGCAAAAAGCCTTAGACCTGGTTCTTAAGGATGCAGGCCTTAAAAAGGAAGATTTATCTCATATAACAGCAACAGGGGCCGGAAAAGAGGAAGTCAGCTTTTCTCAGGGAACAATCACTGAAGTAGGAGCTAATGCCAAAGCAATAAATTCTCTTTTTCCTTCCGCACGAACAGTGATTGATGTTGGAGCTGAAGAGGGAAGGGCAATCAAAATTAGTGAAAAAGGAAAAGTCATAGATTTTGCTATCAATGAAAAGTGCGCTGCAGGGGCAGGCACCTTCACTGAAACTATGGCGCGTGCCCTTGAGATCAAGCTAGAAGAGATGGGAGCCCTTTCCCTTAAATCACAAAAAGCTGTTCCGATGAATGCCCAGTGTGCTGTATTTGCTGAGTCTGAAGTCGTCAGCCTTATTCATACCAAGCACGCCAAGGAGGATATTGTCCGAGCTGTGCATGACGCGATCGCTGACCGCATCGCTTCTATGGCGCGGAAAATCGGAATTGAGAAGGATGTTGCTCTTGTGGGTGGAGTCGCCCGAAATATTGGTTTTGTTGATTCCTTAAAACGAGATCTGGAGTTGGATTTGCTCATTCCCGAAGACCCGGAATTTTCATGTGCCTTGGGCGCTGCTTATGCAGCAGTAGAAAAGGCAAAAGGAGGCTAAGGTGGAAAAAGAATACTGGAGGTGGCCTGAATCAAAGTGGACGTCGCCTGATATTGACTGGAAAACGGGCGACATTATTTCTGCAGGAGTTGATGTCGGTTCAGTAAGTTCCCAGGCAGTTGTTCTGGTTAATGGCAAGCTTTTCTGTTACAGCAACTTTCGTACTGGTTCAGACAGCCCTGAAAGCGCTCAAAAGGTAATGGACAAAGCACTTGAGGAGACGGGCCTTGCCCTGGAGAAAATTCATTTCACCGTAGGAACAGGCTACGGAAGAGTAAATGTTCCCTTCGCCAACCGGGCTATAACCGAAATAGCCTGTCATGCCCGTGGAGCAAATTTCATGTATGGGCCTTCGGTGAGGACGATTCTTGATATGGGCGGCCAGGATTGCAAAGCTATCCACTGTGACGAGAGAGGTAAGGTGACAAACTTCCTTATGAATGATAAATGTGCGGCAGGAACAGGACGCGGCATGGAAGTTTTTGCTGACCTCCTCTCGATTCCTATCGAAGAAATGGGGCAGCTTTCTTTTAAAGTAGAAAAAGAACCAGAACCTGTGAGTTCCACCTGTGTTATTTTTGCAAAGTCTGAGGCTGTGGGGCTTTTACGAAAGGGTTGGCCCAAGGAGAAAGTCTTGGCTGCTTACTCCTCAGCCATGGCTCACCGGGTTGTGGAGCTTCTGGGGAGAATAAAAGTGGAAAAGGATTTTGCTGTTACTGGCGGAATTGCCAAAAATGAGGGAATTGTGAAAAGAATTGAGTCGGAGTTGAAGATGGAAGCCCTTGAGCCCCAGTATGACACCCAGATTGCAGGTGCTCTGGGTGCTGCTCTTTTTGCCAAGGCTCTTGTGGAGAAAGAGAGAGGTCTAAGATAAAATGCTAGCTCACTATGGTTATAAAGATGGTTCAGGCGATTACTTCATCGTCATTGACACAGATAAATGCGATGGTTGCGGTGAATGCGTAACCGCTTGCCCTTATGGTGTTTTAGAAGTAGGTGAGGAGGAAAATGATCCTTTTCGAGAAGAACCTGTGGCCAGAGTTACCGAAAATCATCGCAAGAAGATTAAATACAGTTGTGCACCCTGTAAGCCAACATCAGGAAAGAAACCATTGCCCTGCGTTCAAGCCTGCAGCCCTGATGCAATCTCCCATTCCTGGTAAAAAAATTGCAGGGGCTTGATTTAATGTAGGGGCTTGATTTATCAAAACTGATATAAAATAGATTGCAGGGAGTTGATTTAATGTAGGGGCTTGATTCATCAAGCCCACCTTTTTGAATATATAAGTGAACTGAATAGTTTTAATTTTTCTTATGTAAGGATTTTTCTCATGTAGGGACTTGATTCATCAAGCCCGCACTTTCTTAAATAAATAGAATGAAGGTTAAGTTAACTGTTGATGGCCAGCAAATAGAGGCAGGAAAGGGACAGACTATTTTAGCTGCTGCCCTGGCTGCTGGCATTTACATCCCTCATCTCTGTTATCATCCTGATTTGCCCTCTTTTGAGGCAACCCCTCCCGTAGAAGTCTGCTATCGTGGTCCGAATGCCTACCGAACTGACTCCAAAGATAAAAAATACGAAGGATGCGGGCTTTGTCTGGTTAAGATCAAAGATAAAGAAGAACCTGTTCTTTCCTGTCTCACTCAAGTTGAAGAAGGATTGGAAGTTTTAACCACAACTGAGCAGATAGAAGCTCTCCGTCAGAAGAATTTAGTTTCTGTTTTCACCCATCATCCTCATGCCTGTCTGACCTGTGCTCAAAAAGAAGGCTGCAGTCTGACCCAATGTTCAACCAACGTCCCCGAGGAGGAACGTTGCTGTCCTCAGTTTGATTTTTGCGAGCTGCGTAAAGTGGCCGAACACATCGGCCTCAAAGAAGATATAACCCGCTATGTGCATCGCCAACTCTACACTGAAGAGGACAAGCCTCTTTTTATAAGAGATTACAATCTCTGTATTGGCTGCCTACGGTGTGTGAGAGTGTGCGGAGAGGTCATTGGAGCCAACGCCCTGGGATATGTTGTTGTGGGTAATGAAATTATTGTCGGCACCACTCAATCTTCCCTTGAGGAATCATGTTGTCGTTATTGCGGTGTTTGTGTAGAAGTCTGCCCGACCGGGGCTCTAAGCGATAAAGAGCTTAAAGCCGGGGACAGGAGAACTGCTCTTGTTCCTTGTGTGGCCCGGTGTCCTGTGGAAATGCAAATTCCTTCTTATGTGATTTTTACTGCACAGGGGAAATACGATGAGGCAAGGAAGGTAATAGGAGAAAGTGTTCCTCTGGCTGTAAGCCTTGGCTACATCTGCCATCATCCCTGTGAGGATGAATGCCGGCGGAAAGAGCTCAACCAAACAGTAGCCATCTGTGACCTCAAGCGGTTTGCCCTCCAGGCAAATGAATCACGGGGTCAAGTCCAGAAAGAGAAACAGACCGGAAAGAGGGTGGCAATCGTCGGCTCGGGTCCGGCTGGCCTTGTAGCAGCTTACTTCTTAGCTAAATTCGGACACTCTGTTACTGTGTATGAAGCCCAGTCCGAACCAGGGGGAATGCTCAGATGGGCTATCCCTGAATACCGGCTTCCTCGAAGTGTTATAAGTCAGGAAATCGAGGACATAAAAGCCATGGGAGTCGAAATATTAACCAACACTCCGATAAAGAGTAAGAATTTCCTTGAAGATTTAAGGATCGAGGCAGGGGACGCTCTTTTTCTGGCAACCGGAGCCCAGGAGAGTAAAAAAATAAATGTAGAGGGCCTTTCGTTAGATGGAGTTTACTGGGGATTGGAATTCCTCAGGGAAGCAAAGGAAGGAAGAAAAAAGGAGCTTGGAGGAAAAGTTGTTGTTATCGGAGGAGGGAATGTAGCCTTTGATGTAGCCATGATCGCACTCCGCCTCGGCGCTTCGAGAGTAGAACTTGCCTGCCTGGAAAAGAGAGAAGAGATGCCAGCTTTTCCCTGGGAAATCCAGGAGGCGGAGGAAGAAGGAGTGGTTATCTATCCTGGTTGGGGGCCAAAAAAGATTGAAGGAGATGGAAACCAGGTTAAAGGAGTTGAACTTCAGAGCTGCACCTCTGTCTTTGATGAAAAGGGCAATTTTTGCCCTGCCTTTGACACATCTCAGAAAAAATTCCTCGAGGCTGACACAGTGATTCTTGCTGTAGGGCAGAGCCCTGATTTCTCGTTCCTGCCCCCTGATCTTGGAATACAGTTGACAGAAGAAGGAAGCATTAAAATTAATCCAAAGACTCTTGAGACAAACATTCCAGGAATATTTGCCGGTGGAGAAGCGGTCTCGGGCCCTGCTTCTGCAGTAGAGGCCATGGCTATGGGGCGAAAAGCGGCTGATTCTATCGATAAATTTCTGGGAGGAAAAGGATTGGCGGATAGACCTTCCGCCCTCAAAGATGAAAAGAAAGGCAGTTTATGGATAGGAGAAGAGAAGGATTTTTCTTCTAAGCAAAGAGTCTCTATGCCTGTATCTTCTGTTTCCGAGCGTCTCCGTTCCTTTGATCTTATTCAGTTGGGATACAGGGAAGAAGAGGCTCGTAAAGAAGCCAGCCGGTGCTTGAGGTGTGACCTGAGGTTCCGGCTTTCTCCTGTTATCCTTCCCCCTGAAAAATGGCTTGAGTTTAGCCCTGAAGTTGTAAGCCATGTTTCTGACTCAGAAGGAGCCTTTCAGCTCCTAGATGAGGAGAAGAATATTATCTATATTGCCGGCACTCCTAATTTAAAACAGTCTCTTCAAGAGCAGCTTTCTTCAAATCAAAAGGCACAGTTTTTTATTTACGAAGAGGATCCTATGTACACCAAGAGGGAAAGTGAGCTAATCCAGCAGTTTCTCCAAAAACACGGTCATCTTCCCCCACAGAATGAAGACGTCGAGGACTTGTTTTAATTTCTTGTTCTAAGATTGAATTCCTTGCGCAAAAAGCTATAAATGTTAACCTTTACGCATTGATAAATATTAGCGTCTTAAAACCTATACGATAGGGAAAAAACAATCATTTTTTCTTCTTCTTTTTTTTCAATTTTAACTTGGATTGCATTATTAAAGATATTGGCGACTAAAGCCCCAACAAAAGCCCCGGCAATATTTGCTGCCATATCACTTCCGCTAAAGTAATTGTCCTTTTTAGTGCTGTCAATAATTTCTTTTGCCAGCCCGGGAATGGTTCCCAATGTTGTACCCCAGATTAGTCTTCCAGGAGTTTTAAGATTCGTTTCATAGTGGAGATAACTTTCGCTTGCAGCTCCAAATATGGATGAAACTCCAAAATGCAACAGTTTGTCATCCGTTGCAGAAGCATTTTTGCTTGTAGCTGAGATAACAATAAAAAATAAAAGAATCGAGATGAAAATCCGATTTTTTAAAAATTTCAT
>SOIV01000227.1 GCA_004377005.1 Candidatus Aminicenantota bacterium
TATTCAACGTCTCTTTCATAGTATTTCTTTTTTAAGTCTTCTTTTTTCATACTTTTTAATTCTTTGTACTCTTTATCGTATTTATGTTCTTTGATTTCTTTTATTCTTTTCTTAAGCTGTTTGCTCTCTTTGGCGAGGTATCTTCCGTAAAGCCTTCTCGCGAGGAGCCCCACATTGTACTGGACTATTTCCGCCGGGCATCTAATAGCACACATGCCGCAGCTGAGACAGTCAAAGGAAAGGTCCATAACTTTTTCGATATCTCCACGGATAGCAGCCTGGATATAATCCATGACTTCCAGGTCTTGGGGACAGGCTTTTGTACAGGTGTTACAGGCTAAACAGCGAAAAACTTCAGGGTAGAGCTTTTGAAAAGTTGCAACATTCGCCTCTATCTTTTTAATATCGTAAACAGGCCTTTGGGCAGGAATAGCCGGAAGCTGTGAAAGCCACATTCCGTCTTCAATGAGAGTTGTACAGGCCAGACCTGTGTAAATTTTATAATCGTCAGGAAGCCGGTAGACAGTGGCACAAGCACCGCAGAAACCCTCTCTGCATCCTGCGCCTCTTATTATCTGATAACCAGAGTACTCGATAGCTCCCATTATCGTTGCTTCAGCTGGCACTTCATGGGCTTTGCCCATGATGAATACTGTAGCCATTTCTTTTTTTGGAGTCTTTTTTGTAGATTTAGTTTTGGTCTCTTTTACGGGCTTCTTTTTAGCTGGTTTCTTTGTTGCCATCGTCAATATCTCCCTTTAATATTCCTGTGGTAATTTTTTAAGCTCGGCCCATGAATAGACAGGACCATCTTTACAAACATAGTGAAAGCCGATGTTGCATCTTCCGCATTTTCCGATACCGCATTTCATTTTATTCTCGACAGTTGTGTAAATCTGTTCGTCCTTAAAGCCGAGTTCCTCGAGCGCTTTGATGACGAATTTGATCATGATAGGGGGGCCACAGGTGACTGCTATTGAGTTTTTTGGGGAAGGTTTTTTGTCTGTAACATTCTGAGGGACGAATCCGACAAACTCCTTCCAATCTGGCTCCTCGACATCTATTGAAAGATGGACGGGCATTCTCTTCCTGAGCTCTTCCAGTTCTTCCTTAAATACCAGGTCTTTGGATGTTCTGGCACCGTAAATCAGCATAAGGTCTCCATAGTCTTTTTTTATGCTTAGAGCTGTATTGAGGACAGACCAGATAGGAGCTAAGCCGATTCCTCCACCGATAAAGATTATGTTTTTTCCTTTCCAGTCTTCTACGGGAAAGCTGTTGCCGTAAGGCCCTCTTATTCCGATGATGTCGCCGACCTGCATTTCGTGCAGGGAAGAAGTAACCCTTCCCATCTTTAAAATGCTGAATTGAAGGTAATCCTTCAAAAGAGGGGAAGAGGAGATGGAGATCATCGATTCTCCTCTGCCAAAAACAGAAAGCATGGCGCACTGTCCACAATAGAAGGAGAAATTATTCGTGCTCAGAAACTGAGTCCTGAAAGTCTTGATAGGCCTTGCCCCACCCACTTCTTCTTTTATTTCGATTATTTTTGCCAGTCTTGGAATATAGGTATTATGATCCATAATCTCTCGCCTTTTCGAGAACTTCTATGAT
>SOIV01000234.1 GCA_004377005.1 Candidatus Aminicenantota bacterium
AATTATAAAGGTATAATATTATAGCGGATTAGATGAAGAAAAATAAAACTCTTTTTCGCGGCACTTTAGTAATTGAAAAGGAAGCTTACTTTAAGCATTAAAACACGATCCTGGATATCTCCTTCAGAGCCAAGCTTCCTTGTTTCGCTATAGATGAAATAGATGTTGGCGCCCGGCTTATAAATCCAACGGACAAGAAAATTGCTTATCGATAAATTCTCATCATCATTCCACTGCAAATAAGCCTTGGCATATAGATCAGGAGTAAAAGAGTAGATAATCCGAGCAGCAACGATGTTTGTTGTAAATTTCCCGCCATCAACCGGTAAATCAAACTGGTTTCGGTCATAGATGAATTCCAGATTGAGGTTTTTAGACAATTTAAGAAACCCCTTCGTACTCACTCTGTATAAACTCCCACTATAGAAATGGCCGAGGTTCGTTTCAGTTCGAAAAGCAATATTCTTGGTTTTATCAGATTCGAACCAACCAAAAAACGAATTGAATCTGTGGGCACCTATGGGAATAAAAACGTCCTCTCTTATCTCGAAGTCTTCAGACAGATATTCGTAACTCTGCCCATAACCAAGCACCAAATTGCTTCCGTTCTGGAAGAGATTAAAAATGCCGCTCAGCATATTTCTTGACTCGAGCTGACCTGAATGATTCTCGGTATAGGTAAAATTATTGAAGAAAAACATCTGGCGGATATTCAGTATATTTGGTCTGGGGCCAATGCTCAAATTAGCTCTTATCTTTCGGATGTCTGTCCTGGGAACAAAGCCAAGCTCTGAATTGAAATTTTCCCCTATGTCGGTGTAAGAAACATCAGCCATAAAAAAATCACTTTCCCAGATAAAATCCAAGTTAGCCGCCCAGTCTTTCCCTTTCAGATCCGGCGTAAACGTCTTTCCGGCGAAGCCCCCCATTTTAAGCGATTTGCCCAAGGCCAGGTTGAAGTCAAAAGCAGCCCCTCGGTTGTAGCAGGAACTGTCAAAAGAATCTTTGCTTAAAACCATAACGCCCACAGTCGATTTATCAAGAAAATCTCTCTTAATCCGAATAACCGAATAATTCGTCTTTTCAATATTTACCTGTTCACCGTCTTCCTCATAAGAAGTCCTGCCAGTCAAGACATTAAGAATTCCAAGGTCATAGCTTCCGGTTTTCCCGGTTATTCTAATACCTCCGATTACAGGAATCTCCCTGGCGTCTTCAGATAATCCAATCGTTCGACTGAAAAAGAAAAGTGTCGAAGGAGGTTCATGCATACGGAATCTTTCACCGACACGAAAAATATCTGCTCCTTCAAGGAAGAATCCTCTTTTTTCTGGAAAGAAGAGGCTGAATCGAGTCATGTTGAACTTCTCTTGGTCGGCTTCTACTTGGGCAAAATCGGTATTAATGGTTATATCTGCTGTCAAGTTCGAAGTCAGCCGGTACTTGAGATCAAGGCCTAAATCTCCTGACCGAGATAAAGGATCCTCCTCCTCTTCTTGAATACCGCCACCGATAAGATAAGGCATGAGCTGGATTCTATTCCCCTGGTTCAGATTTTCCAATCCTTTGAGATGACCGCAATAAGATACCTTGTATTTTCCAAACCAGCCATAATCCCTTAGAATAGGGGACCAATAAATTTCTTCTCTCTTCCGAGCAATGTGCCGTCCAAAATTGATCCCCCAGGTCTGATTCTGGCTTTTTTTAAATCGAAGAGTATGAAAAGGTATCGCTATTTCGGCTGTCCATCCGCGCTCGGTTCTTTTTACTTTGGCTATCCATATCCCATCCCAATCCCAGTTTATATTACTGCCCTCATCCCTGATCAGGGCATCTCGCCGAGCCCCGAGGGGATTGATGGCAAAATAAAATGCATTGCGGTGGTCATGAGATGCATCGATGAAGACTTCAAAATAATCATCATTTTCAAGCTCTCCGTCCCGTCTCATTTCGTTCGCCACAATTTTATCAGGTTCGCTGTCAAAACAAACCACGCCAAAATAAAGACACTGGTCATCATAGAGGATTCCTATTTCGGTCAGTTCAGAGGCGGGATTTCCTTCATTCGGTTCTTTTTGAATAAAATTGTTCACAAAGTGAGCTCTCTTCCATAGGGTTTCTTTGAGGTATCCATCCACAGTAATTGGTTGAGATATTTTCAGAGCTGTGATTTGTAAAGCTTCGGAATCAAGGCCGAATAGAAAAGGAGAAAATAGGATAAACAAAGATACAACGAAAAAATATAAAATCCTCTCAATCTTAAGCTTCATCGTCCGCGCTCATCTGAATTAACCATATGATTAAATATGATTAAATTTTCTGATTGACCAATATACACAAAATCAGAGGAATTTACTACTTTATGCCCAAAATTAGATAGAATATTCGTATTGTTTTCAGCAGAACAAGGCAAAGAAAAAGAAATTATACTAGAATAAACCGTAGCATTAATTTTTGGCCAATTAGATTTATAAAAATTCTGACTGAAAAGGAAGCTGTCCATGAAATCGGACATGCTTATGGATTGGGACACTACCCTGATCCAGACTGCGTGATGCATTTCTCAAATAGTCTGGGGGACACTGATAGAAAAAGTGTGTCTTTCTGTTCTCGCTGTGAGCAAAGCCTTGAAAAAATAATCAGGCGCCGATAGTTGTTCAGCTCCTGCGTCGAACAAGATGTTTGATTCCCTCCAGAAGCATATTAATATGTTTAAAAGAAACGTAGATATGAGTTGAAACTCTCACACCATAAGTCCCGGCTTTCCTATTCCCTATTGTCCTGACAACAATATTGTATTTCTCCCTCATATAATTGACTATTTTTCGAGGCTCAACTCCTTCCACAGAAAGAGCGGTTAGACCGCCACTAAGATATGGATCCTGTGAAGTGTGGAGCTTAACTCCCGGAATTTTTTTCAATTCCTTTTTTAAATATCCTGCCAGAGCTTTAATCCTGCGTTCTATTCTCTCTTTGCCGATAGCACTCTGAAAATCAAGCGCTTCTCCAAGGGCAACGACCAAAGCATCCGCTCTCTGGCCCAGCGTTTCATATTTTCTTGCATTCTCACGACTATCCCAGCCTGAAGAGGCGATCGTTGGCCACAGCTTATCCTGAGCTTCTTTTCTGACATAAAACAGCCCAATACCTGTCGGAGCTCCCAGCCACTTATAGGGACTGGAAGCAAAAAAATCGACTCCCAGTTCCTCCATGTTAAGATCCAGCATGCCAATTCCATGAGCACTGTCAGCAACTATAAGGACCCCCTTTTCATGAGCCATTTTGCTTAGTTCTTTGATAGGGAATATGAGTCCTGAAATATAGACCGTGTGACTGATGCTGATGACCTTTGTCCTGGGTGTTATTGCTTTTTGAAAAGCACTGACAATTTCGTCGACGCTTTTCGGAGGAAGACCGAGAGGAACTTCTTTGATTTTAATTCCGTATCTTTTTTCTTTGAGCCTCCACGGATGAGTTCCTGCAGGATGTTCCATACTGGAGAGAAGAACTTCATCTCCTTCCTTTAAATCCAGGCCATTGGCAACAAAATTCATCCCTTCAGTCGTGTTTCTCGTCATGACAACTTCATCAGGAGAGGCGTTTATAAACCGGGCAAGTTTGGCTCGAACCTCTTCCTTTTTTCTGGGGATAAAATTATAACAATCAAAAGGATTGGTGACCTGAAGCTTAAAACATTTGATCAAAGTGTTAAAAACAGGCTCGGGCATAGGACCTACGGTTCCGTTGTTCATCATGATTAACCCATCCTGGAAAAGAAAATGTTTGCTTACAGCATCCCAGTAAACTCCATCAGGCGATTCGTCCTGTATGTATTTCTGGTTTAAAGAAGTGATGCTCTGATAAACAGCTGCGTTTAACATGTTAAGAGAATAGAGAGATACAGCAGAGCCTGCGAATAAATATTTAACAAAATCTCTTCTTGAAAGACCTCTGGAATGATTTTTGAGATTGGATGGTTTTATTGCAGTCATTTGAATTCTCCTCCTTTAAATTAATGGTGAAACTTGGGATTGTAATCCCTTTCTCATGCCTTGCTGGCCTTCATCAAAACGATACTCCCCTCATCTATTCCAATATCACGAGCAATGACATGACATTTTGCCTTTAAGAGAAAAAATATAGGCCGATCTTCATCTGAGAGTCCTTCATAATTCCCTTGACCTTTGCTTATTATAAGATCTGCTGATCGATAGACTTTTAAAAACTCATCAGAGCAAAATTTCAAAATGTTTCCAGGTGCATCACAGCCTGAAGACACAATTTCAGCAACTTTGTCTATCCCAGCAAGGAGAGCATCTTCTCGAGTGGCGTCGTTAATGATGGGATGGGCACGAACAACATAGATGACTGGTTTGTTGATTTCTTCGATAAGAAATCGGTCAAAAACAGTCTCTCCTGCATTATCCGCTAAATAAAGGATCTTTCGAGCTTTGTCTAATGCTTCACAAAATTCTCGATAATGATTTATCGAAAAATCTTGGGAAAGAATCGTCCCTACGTCTTTTTTCAAATCAAAATCAAAGTTGGCGCCGAAATCAATGATATTCCCCGCAATAGAGATCCTGATCGCTGTCATCAATCTATCTTCCGAGGAGTTTATCAATTTCTTCAATTCAGGATAGAGGGAGAGTGCCTGGTGAGTGCATTTTTCTTTAATCTTTCGGTAAGGGTCCTTTATGCCTGTTCTCTTGGAGATTATCCGATAAACTTCTCTACCTATTTCAGGAGGTGTTGCGCCAAAACGGATTTCAGGAAGGGATAGACTCACTTCATTCAATATTTGCCAAATTTTTTTCTCATCAGAAGTGATCATTCTTGATGTTCTGATTGCTTGTGTGAAAAAACAGGGATAACAATCCAAGTAGGACTTCATCTTTTTTCCTTTTTTATTCCATCTTTAATGATTTTTCTATGACTTGAGAAGGGAACATCCGGAAGATTGCCTAATGGAAAAAACTCTGCTTCCAGGGAATCTGAACCTGGAGAAAGATTCCCACGAGCCTCGACCTCATATCCAATGATGAGCACATTCCTGTAAAGCAGCGATTTTTGGGAGTAAACTCCCACCAATCTCACAATTTCTCCCTTAAGTCCTGTTTCTTCTCTAAGCTCCCTGAGGCAGGCCTTTTCCGGAGTCTCATCAATTTCAATAAACCCTGAAGGTAAAGCCCACTTCCCCTTGCCCGGCTCATGTCCCCTTTTAACCAGAAGAACCTCACCCTTTTTATTCCTTACTAAAGCGGCTGAACTCGGTAAAGGATTCTCATAACATACCCATTGACATGCTGGGCAGGCCA
>SOIV01000038.1 GCA_004377005.1 Candidatus Aminicenantota bacterium
TTTTTCTTGATGAAAAAGGAAAGAGCAGATAAGATTGTTGCAGGCCGCGGTTTGGCTGAAAGCCCCCGGAAGGCTCAGGCTTTGATCATGGCAGGATTAGTTTTTTCAGAAGGGCAGAGGATCGAAAAACCAGGTCAGATGATAGGCGCAGACCAGGAAATTTCGCTTAAAGAGAAAATGCCCTATGTAAGCCGCGGGGGGCTAAAACTTAAAGAAGCACTGGAGGCATTTCAAATACCCATCCAAGGGAAGGTTGCAGCAGATTTAGGAGCCTCCACAGGAGGTTTTATTGATTGCCTGCTCCAGAAAGGGGCAAAAAGGATTTATGCCGTGGATGTGGATATACGCCAGATAGACTGGCGCTTAAGAGAGGATCCGCGGGTTATTTGTATACAGAAAAATGCTCGCTATTTAAAAAAAGATGATTTCGGAGATGCCCTGGATATCGTCACCACAGACTTATCCTTTATTTCTGTGCTTAAAGTCTTGCCTGCTGTGAAAGAATTCCTGGGCGGCGGCAGGCTCCTTTCTCTTATCAAACCTCAATTTGAGGTAGAAAAAGGTCAAGTGGGAAAGAAAGGAGTAGTCAGGAACCCGGCTTTGCATGAAGATGTCTTAGACAGGATCATCGAAGAAGCGCATAAAATGGGATTCGCCCTGAGAGGTTTAATCAAATCCTCTCATCGAGGCCAGAAAGGAAACCGAGAGTTTTTTATCTTCTGGTCCTTAGAGGAGGAGTCTTTAGGTCAGGGCGAAGTTCAGAGATTGATCAAGGAGGCGGTCTGGAATGAAAAAAATTAAACGAGTGGGTCTTGTTATAAAGCCTCATGCTCCTCGCATTGAAAAAGTTTTGGCAGAGCTCCTCCATTACTTTGAAGAGAAAGGAATAGAGTGTCTCTTGGAGGGAGCGGCCGCGCAAAAACTTAAAAGAGACGGGGGAATACCGAGGGAGAAGCTCCCGGGGAAAGTTGAATTAGTGGTTGTCCTGGGAGGAGATGGCACTCTGCTCAGCATTGCCCATTTGGCAGCCCAGAGGGATGTTCCAGTTTTGGGGATCAATATGGGGGATCTGGGCTTTTTAACAGAAGTACCCCTCGATGAGATGTACTTAACCCTGGATGCTTTTTTAGGGGGAGATGAGAAAATTGTGAGCCCCAGGCGAATGCTTGAGACCAAAACTAAAGATAATGTCTATTATTGTCTGAATGATGTAGTCATAAACAAGGGAGCATTAGCCCGGATGATTCAGTGCAAGATCTGGATTAATGAGAAAGAAGTTGCAACTTTTAGATCTGATGGCCTTATTATTTCTACTCCCACAGGATCTACAGCCTATTCTCTGGCTGCTGGAGGTCCAATCATCCAGCCTTTAATTCCAGCCATTATCATTGCTCCTATCTGCCCTCACACCTTATCTTTCCGGCCTATGGTCATTTCCGACTCATCCATGATTAAAATTCGCCTCCTTACTGAAGGAGAAGAAGTCTACCTCACCCTTGATGGACAGCGTGGAAATCCGCTGGTGAAGAATGATGAGGTGGAAATCAAGCGCAGCGATTTCGAACTCCGCCTGATTTCTTCTCCTAAAAGGAACTACTTCGATCTTTT
>SOIV01000140.1 GCA_004377005.1 Candidatus Aminicenantota bacterium
CCCTGTACCTTCCTATTATTGAAGTCAAAATTCAAATTGGCTTTATAGTGATTAATATCTATCACTCGTTCTCGATTTCGGTGATATCTCCCTTTAGGTAGACTTTGGGCATAAAATAAATTTACCGAGCAAAGAAAGAAGGTCAATAAAATACAATTAAGCCATCTCAATCTTTTCATTTTTTTCTCCAAGGTCAAACATCTTACATACGTTATTATGCCGGATTTTTCTGGCAAGTTTCAACTCATTACTGAATCTTTCTATTGTCTTCTTATCAGATGCAATTTCTGATAAAGGGTCAAGTTTGGCAGCCCTAACATACCCAACCTTAGAACTTTTACAGAGTTCATTTATGCACTGAAAAACAATAAAATCATGTCTCAAATTCCGAAATTATATCAGTTACATAGCTAATGGATATAAATAGGTAGGCTTATTACCATTGGCTAACTCGTTCCAATATATCCTTTTGTTCGCTCGGTTCCGCAGGAATCCAAAACATGATCCCTGTGGGATCAACTTTCTTTATGAATTCGTCAAGCTCATGCATCTTAAGGTCCACGATAACGCTTTTGCCGGCTTCCTGGATTTTCTTGATTAATGGAAGCCACTGCATTATCGGCTCATTGATACCGTACCCTTGCACCCAGTGTATGGCCTGCAGGTTAGGCAGGGTAAGGATGGCGTCAATGTGTCGGGTTATTCCCGGGCCATCCAGATGATACACATTGTGCTTGAAAAGTTTCGCTTCCTTCCGAATTATCGGCATGCAGAATTCCTCAAAATGCACAGGTGAAATGTTGGTCGCAAAGTCACAAGCCAATACATTGAACGTCTCGAAACTTGGAAGATTCATCCATGTTGCGGACAATTGGTTATGCTCCTTTAGAATTCTATCAAAATGATTATATACCTGCGGAAATTCTTCAAAAACCAAGTCAATCAGATGCTTAAGCGGTTCGGGCCGGAGAATCAAATCCAAACAGAGTTTCTCTGCTGCCCTTAACATTGCAGTGCAATCGATGCCCGCGTACATTTCCGTATAGCCAACCATGAATTTTCCTTCCGCGAGCTCCAGTGCACGTTGAGTCATAGCTTCAACGGCTTTGAAATACTTGCCGTCCCATTGAACCTTTAACGTGGGAAGATCCTCTAAATCATCAATACAGGGATGAGTCCAGGCTGTTACATCATCAAAAACAGCCGGCTGCCCCAAAAAAAGATTGTAGGCCAACGAACTTAAATTCGGCCAGTAGACAGGAAATGTTTCACCAAGAAACTCTGTTGTTTCTAAGGAGTCAATGAATGTCTGAACTTGGAAGTCCACATCGAGCCAGCGTTCTTCAGATGTTTTCCAGGGCCCCTTCACTGTACGATGTTTCTCGTATTCAATATTGTGGTGGAGAAAACGCACCGGTGGCCGGTCAATAATGCGCTGTTCATACCAGGCATAAATTCGCGCCAAACACATGTCAAAATCAGGCTTAAATTGAAAAGAACGGGTGTTATCGAAATCTGCCATAGTTCTCCACTCAAAAAAAAATTCAATACTCCAGATGATCTGGCATAAAGAAGTTCACAATGTTATCCAAGTATCTCATT
>SOIV01000061.1 GCA_004377005.1 Candidatus Aminicenantota bacterium
TTTTTTTCGGAACGTTTATATCGTGTTTTTTTATCAATTTAAAAAGTCCTTGCCTGCTTAAGCCTATTTCTTCTGCAGTCCTAGCTCTGTTGGAATTCCAACGGGCTAAGGCCTGGTTTAAAAATCTTTTCTCAAATTCGGCTCTTGCCTGGAAGAAACCATAGGAGGATGCAGTAAAGCATTCTCTATGAGGATTGATCTTTAGAGAAAGACATTCCTCTTTAATAAAATTATCTTCTCCAGCAAAGACTAAACATCTTTGAATTTCATTCTGAAGTTCTCTAATGTTTCCCGGCCAAGAGTAGTTCACCAGCAACTCCAAAGCTCTGGGCGAAAAATATGCCCTTTCTCGCTTCATCTCAGTACAGTATTTCTCGAGAAAATGATTCAAGAAAAAAAGGAAATCTTCCCTCCTCTCTCTCAGAGGAGGAAGTTCAATGGCAATAATCTTTAGGCGGTAATACAAGTCTTCACGAAAGTTTTTTCGTTCAATTTCTTTTTCAATATTCTTGTTGGTCGCACTTATGAACCTTACATTAATCAATCGTGGCTTATTTTCACCAATTCTTCTTATTTCTTTTTCCTGAAGAAGGCGAAGAAGCTTAGCCTGCAGATGAAGAGAAAGATCCCCTATTTCATCTAAGAAAAATGTCCCCCCATCTGCTTCTTCAATCAATCCAAGCTTATCTTTCACAGCCCCGCTGAAGGCTCCTTTCACATGTCCGAATAATTCGCTCTCCAGCAGAAACTCAGGTATAGCTCCACAATTCACGGCGACAAATTCCCCATTTCTTCTTGTTCCATTCTCATGAATAGCCTTTGCTACCAGTTCCTTTCCAGTGCCACTCTCTCCCGATATAAATACAGGAGCATAGCTATTCTTTACCCTGTCTATCAAATTGAGAATATAGCGAAAAGTTTTGCTCTGTCCCCCCAATAAAGGTTTTGCCAGATCAACGCTCCTTTCTCCAATTTCTTGGAACTCTTCTCGATTCCTCAAAATCAAGTTGATAGGCTTTGAGATTGCAATCACAAGTTCTAAATTCTCCCTTGTAAAAGGCCCTAATCCATCCTTTCGCTCGAGATATATTACACCTGCAGGCTTATTCTCTATGATAAGAGGAAGACAGAGTATATTCTTCAGGTTATTCCCGCTATCTAACAAAACAGAATCTGCTTTAAAATCGCTTATTATAATGGGTTGTTTTTCCTCAAGGGCTTTTTTGATTATCTCTGTATTGACTTTGTTACTCTCAGATTGGGCGATCTCTCGTGACTCTTTAAAAACAACTTGATTCATATTATTCATCAATAGAACCATGATGCGTGATGAAGGTATCTCTCCCATTATTAAGTCTAGCAGCTTGGGAAGGAGTGAATAAGCTAAAGATAATTTCATATTCTTTTAAGGCTTAGACTCCCTTCTTATTTATTTGTCATAAATAAATTTTCTCAACGCGCTCTACCCTTGAAACCTGTTTGCCATTTCTTTTTTCAGTAAGGATAACGATTTCTCCAGCAAGTTTTTCTCATGAGGTATTTTATTGATTAGCAGCTCTGTAATATTCGTACGCGGTGAGATCCCCTCCAGGTGATAAA
>SOIV01000094.1 GCA_004377005.1 Candidatus Aminicenantota bacterium
TGTAAAATTATTTGCAGGAGTTTGATTTATAAAACTCACCTTTGAATCATTAATATAATTTTTAATGCGGATTTGGTGAATCAAACCTCCGCGTATATTTTCAGTATTATTTCTGCGCTTTTGTTGAATCATATTCCTGCATTCTTTATTAATAATAATTATCCCATGAACATGGTTCGGCATTATGATAAAGGCATCAAGGTCAACACCTTGAAATTTTTCAGGAATTTCCTGCCAAATTTCTCGAATGATATCACTGATTGGATATGAAATCGTAATCCCATCAACAATATTCCCCAAATAGCAAATTTTGTTCTCTGTACATATCGTTATGAAATAAGCACCAGGTTGAGAATAATCATAACCTTTCAAGCGAAGTGAATTACGCACAAGGTTTTTTTGAATATCTATCGCCATTTCTCCTTAATAAAAGTGCGGGTTTGATAAGTCCGGCTTCTAGAGTAAAGACATAAGTTGTTTGTTTATTTTCTCATTATCCATGGATTTTATAGAGAAGTGCGTCTGGCAAATCCTATTCCTATAATAGGAATTATATTAATAACAGAAAGGTGGGCTTGATGAATCAAGCCCCTACAAGAATATTAATCATCAAAGTATGTCTGATAAGCCATATCCCTATAGCGTAAATTATGTGAATAACAGAAAGGTGGGCTTGATGAATCAAGCCCCTACACAAGAAAAACCAAACGCATACATAATAAAAATTAAAACCGCTCAGTTTATTTATATAGTCGAAAAGGTGGGCTTGATAAATCAAGCCCCTACAAGAATATTAATCATCAAAGTATATCTGATAAGTCATATCCCTATAGCGTAAATTATGTGAATAGCAAAATGGTGGGCTTGATGAATCAAGCCCCAATAAGAGAACAGCCCCCTACAATTTGACATCTCATTTTTTCGATGTTATATGTCTCTATTAATACGAATCTGTCATGGAGACATACGGCTGGCTATCCATCCTCCCTCCTCTTCTTGCTATTTTCCTTGCGATCAAAACAAAACATGTCTACATCTCGCTAGTTCTTGGTATCTGGCTGGGGTGGACCATCATCCATTCCTGGAATCCAGTCTCAGGCCTCATCGATACACTCGGTGCCCTCGTCGACGTGTTTAAGGATGAGGATAACACACGGGTCATCCTCTTCAGTGGTTTAGTTGGAGCGATCATCACTTTCACCCAATATTCCGGGGGTATGAAAGGCTTTATCAATTGGGTCGTCGGGAAAGGGTTAGTCAGAACGAGAAAATCAGCTGGCTTACTTGCCTGGTTCCTGGGATTTATTATCTTTATTGAAGCCAACATATGTGTGCTTGTTTCAGGTGCAGTAACAAGACCCATCTTCGATAAGCTAAAAATTTCCAGGGAAAAGCTGAGCTATATTCTCGATTCGACTTCTGCGCCAAAATGTATTCTAATCCCTTTAAACGCCTGGGGAGCCTTTGTCATCGGCTTGCTTGTAATCCAGGGAGTCGAAAATCCTGTTAAAGTTTTGATCTCATCTATGCCATTTAACTTTTACGCGATCTTCGCTCTGCTCATAGTCTTAATCGTTGTCGTAACAGAAAAAGACTTTGGCCCCATGAAAAAAGCAGAACACAGGGTTAGAGTGGAAAACAAACTCCTTCGGGATGGAGCCGAACCCCTCATATCCGCAGACGTGGTACAGATGGAAGCAAAAGAAGGGATTCCTCCCCGCGCTTTAAATATGATTCTTCCTGTTGTTACCATGGTGGTTATGATGCCTGTCGTTCTTCTTATAACCGGGAAAGGGAATTTAATGGAAGGGTCAGGTTCAGCTTCTGTCCTCTGGGCAGTTATTGCAGGGCTCGCAGTCGGTGCTGTCGCTTACAGAGCCCAGGGAATAATGAAAGTAAAAGAGATCACCGATATTTTCATGAAGGGAGTGGGAGGCCTCATTCCCTTAGCAAGCTTGATGATCCTGGCTTTTGCCATCGGGGACATTTGCGAGGCGCTTGGCACTGGCCCCTTTGTTGCTCAAGCAGCCAAATCCACTCTCAATCCTGGAGTCATACCTGCTGTCATTTTTCTCGTCTCCTGCTTCATCGCTTTCTCCACAGGAACCTCCTGGGGAACTTTTGCCATCATGATTCCCATCGCAGTCCCCATGATCAATATCATAGGTCTCCATCCGGGCTTAATCATCGCTGCTGTTCTTGGAGGAGGAGTATTCGGAGACCACTGCTCCCCTATTTCTGATACAACCATCATCTCTTCCATGGCTTCGGCGACTGATCATATCGACCATGTACGAACGCAACTTCCCTATGCTTTAACGGCTGCAGGATTCTCTCTTCTTCTTTTTATCATTTTTGGCTTTGCTTTATGATTGTTGATTATCACATTCTGACAAAATAACAATTTGTGCGTTTGGTAGGTCAAGTACCTACAGAAGGAGGTTCACCCTCATGAAAAAACAATTCAAATCTGTTTTTATCGTTATTCTTTTCGTTTTATGGACAGCCTTCAGCAGTATTCTTTCGGGTGCTGTTGAGCCTCAATCTTCCTATTCTGAAGCTATAAAGGAGTTTGAAAAATTTGTGGAAGAACAGATGGCTTTGGACAAGGCTCCTGGACTTTCTGTGGGATTCAAGAAAGGTGATTTCATCTGGACAAAAGGCTTCGGTTTCTCTGACCTTGAAAATGAAGTTCCGGCCAAGCCCGAAAATTCTTACCGCCTTGCTTCCATAACCAAAACTATAACCGCAATCGCAGTGCTCCAGTTAGTTGAGGCAGGAAAAATTGACCTCGATGCAGAGGTCCAAACCTATGTTCCCTACTTTCCTAAGAAGAAATGGCCGGTAACAGTGCGTCTTCTTCTTGGACATATTGGAGGAATCAGCCACTATAAAAACTACGATGTGGAAGGGCATATCAAAGTGCACAAAAATACAAAAGAAGCCCTGGCAATTTTTCAAGATTTTGACCTGGTCGCTGAACCTGGAACTAAATACAATTATTCAAGTTATGGGTTTAACCTCCTGGGCGCTGTTATCGAGGAAGTTTCGGGCCAATCATACGGAGCTTACATCAAAAAACACATCTTCGATCCTCTAGGTATGGAAAATTCTCGTATGGACGATCCTGAGGACTTGATTTCGAACCGAGTCAGCGGATATCGCCTCATTAAAAGTGAAGTCAAGAATTCAGAATTTGTCGACGTCTCAAGCCGTTTTGCCGCAGGAGGCACTCGTTCCACCGTTGTCGACTTGCTCAGATATACCAAGGGAATAATCGAGGGAAAGCTCCTTAAGAGGCAGACATGGAAGCTTGTGTTTACATCCATGGCTACCCGCGAGGGGCGCTTTACAGGCTACGGCATGGGGTGGGGTGTTCGACCATGGAGAGGCCATTTCCGGGTAAGTCATGGCGGTTCCCAACCTGAAACAAGAACACATCTTCTAATCTTCCCCGAAGAAAATTTTTCTATCGCCGTTGCCTCGAACCTGGAAGGGATCAATCTTACGCCTTATGTTAGAAGGCTGGCTGAGCTGGTGCTCGAGGAAGATCTCGATAGCCTCGCTTATGTATCTGATACGGCTGAACAAGTCATCTATGACAACTGCGCCCAGGTTTTCTCTTACGGAATGAGCAGTTTAGACTGGCATGGTACCCATATTTCGAAAGATGAAACAGAATTGGCCGAGGCTTTCTCTTATTTTAATAAATATGTCGACAAAAAATCCTTAAAAAAGGATTTCAAGGAAATAAAAAAGAAGATTGAGGAAGGTCTTCATCCGGCCTCGAAGCAAGCATTAATAAAAGTTGGGTCTTTCATGGCATATACCCTGAAAGAAAGTCTTGGTGAAGAAAAACTCCAGATTTATTATCAAAGCGGTCCTCTAGCTTTTTTCAGTGATTATATAAAAATTAGCAAAAATTGGCCCTCCTCCAGAAAAAATTATAAATTTCCAAAAAGTTTCGCTAAATTAATCTCGGGCTGGGAAAAAGACTGGACAGTGACTTACACTGATTATGTCCGCAATCTATTGATCACAGTTAATACAGATTTTGATGAATTAGGCTCCAAATTGAAGAGAACTTTCTCTGGAGTAGATCTCTATCCGGACTTCAGCAGGGATATGGAAAGGGCAGGATATTATCACTTATGGAAAGATGAAATCCAAAATTCTCTTAAAATCTTCAACTTAAACCGTGAACTTTATCCTAATTCTCCTCTTCCATTCAGTAACCTTGCCGCAACATACATCTGGACAGGCAATGTCGAAGAAGCCCGGAAACTTTTCAAGAAAGCCTTTGCCTTGAATCCTGATCATCCCAGGGTGAGCTTGAACGAGTTTCGCTATCTTAGAAGACATCTCGAGAACGCAAAAAAGCTGAAAGAAATATTTGCCCTGGCAAAAATTTTCCTGGAGCTTTACCCTAAGAATGCCGAGCTTCATAAAGAAATTGCAGATATTTATCTTGAAGCTGGACAAAACGAGAAGGCTGGAATTTTCTATAAAAAAGCCCTGGAACTCGACCCCAAACTCGAGGAGGCCAAAAGGAAGCTTGAAGAGCTTGGAAAAGAAAAGAAAAAATTAACATGAAGAGGGAAATTATGAAAAACGGAGGTGCCTTATGAAAACAAGAAATATCTTCCTCAAGTATTCATTTATATTCATCTCTGGCTTTCTCTTATTGGGACAGCTAGCAATTTTTCCCTGTACCGTGGCTGTGGTCTCAGGAAAAGCAACTCGAGACGGACGACCCTTGATGTGGAAAAATCGAGACACAACTGGTTTAGACAATAAAATGATCTACTTCAAAGGCGAAAAATATGCTTTTATCGGATTAATAGATGCCAGGGACAATAAGACGGAAAATGTGTGGGCAGGAATTAACACAGAAGGATTTGCCATCATGAATTCTGCTTCAGCCGACTTATCTGAGGAACCAGAAGGCATGATAAATAACGGCCGTTTCATGAAACGCGCTCTCTCAGAATGCGCCAATGCTTTAGATTTCGAAAGTCTTCTAAACCGCACCAACGGCAATCGGAAAGTGGCCGCAAATTTCGGTATCATTGATGCTGAGGGAAATGCGTGTTTCTATGAAACCAGCAACTCGACATTTCAGAAATTTGACACCAAAGATCCAAAGGTCGCGCCTCAAGGATATATCATCCGAACAAATTATGCCTTCACCTCTCCGGTGAAAAATGGCGGTGGAGGCTATATCCGGTTTGAAAGAGCTTCAAGGCTGTTCCAAGCAGCCTCAGC
>SOIV01000017.1 GCA_004377005.1 Candidatus Aminicenantota bacterium
TTTAAAAATAATTTGATGATATTCCAGAGGCCTAGGAAAGAGACGATAAGGATAATCAAGCTTCCCAGTATGTTCTGTTTGATGTTATTGACTAATTTTCCCATTTTCTGACGATTATTGAGCACAAAAAGCAGAAATATAGAAGCTACCGGCAGAACGAATCCGTTAGCCACCTGAGCAAATATGATGATTGAAAGAGGGTTGATATTGAAAGCAGCTCTCAAGTAAGCGACGATAAGTCCTGCTACAATAACTCCCAGCCAGACTCCTTTAAATCCCTTTGAATTGTGACCTCCTTTCCAGCCGAGAACTCCAGAAGAGGCAAAGGCAGCCGCGTAAGGAGCTGTCAGGGCTGAACTCATGCCTGCTGCAAAGAAGCCCAGGCCAAAAAGGAAATTAGTGAAGGAACCAAACAAAGGCTTGAGCTGCTGCCCCAGTTGAATTCCGCTCTCCAGGGAAACCCCTTTCCCATAAAAAGCAACGGCTGAGGTGATAACAATCGAGGCTGAAATTATACCGCCCAACGTGATAGAAAGAAGCAGGTCTTTTTTGACTTCCTTAAGATGAGCGATGGATTTCCATTTTTCCTTGACTGCTGAGGAGTGAAGAAAAAGATTGTAAGGAACGACCGTAGTTCCCACAAGGGCAAGAATGAGATAGAGTGAATTTTTTGGGAAAGAGGGGATGGTTCCTTTTAAGATTAAGAGCAGATTAGGCTTGATTATAACGAGTGTGGTCAGGAAAGAGACACTCATCAGAAAAACTAAAAAAATTAAAAACTTCTCTACCAACTTATATTTTCCTCTACTGAGGATAAAAATAGCTATCAAGGAAATAATAGCAACCCAGTATTTTTGAGAGACTGAGGTGACCATCTCAAGACCAAGAGAACCGCCGATAATATTCCCGGCTTGATAAGCAGCACAGCCAAACGTGATAGAAGAAAGGGTAAGGGTCGCAAAAATGCCCTTTGTCAGACGGCTTTGAGGGAATTCTCTGAGGGCCTGGCCGAGATCATATTTTGAGCCTAAACTGAGCCTTCCGGTCATTTGCTGAAGGATAATGGTAGTTACGGTAGCGAAGACCAGAGCAAAGATCAGTGCATAGCCAAACTGCGCACCTGCCATAGAGCAAGAGGCCACGGTTCCAGGGCCGATAAAAGCTGCCGCCACCAGGAAGCCAGGGCCAAAAGAGGATCTTTTATTTTTTCTTGCCATAACCTCCTCCCCCTGGCGTTTCTACACGCAGCACATCCCCAGGCAGGACTTTTATGTTGACTTTGGAATTCAGGGCTATTTTTTTCCCTTTGGAAAGAAGGGTGTTTTTTCCTTTTTTGCCGTTTTTTCCCCCTTGTGCTCCAAAAGGAGAAAATTTTCGCCTTTCAGAAATGATAGTCGCTTGTGCGGGTACAAAAAATTCATATTCGCGGATAATTCCTTCTCCTCCTTTATTTCGCCCTTCTCCGCCAGAACCCCGCCGCAGGCAGTAACGCTTTATTTTCAGAGGCAAGTAATTTTCAAGAGCTTCTAGGGGTGTATTGAGAGAATTTGTCATATGGGTGTGGACTCCACTGAGGCCAGGAGAGTCAAAGCTTCCACCCATTCCTCCCCCGATTGTTTCATAATAGGCGAAGGTTCTCTTCCTAAAAGGATCATAGCCGCCGAAAGCAACATTGTTCATAGTGCCGGAGCTTGCCGCTGGGATTTTTTCTGGGATAGCCCGGGAGAGGGCACCCAGGAGAACATCAACGATTCTCTGGGATGTTTCCACATTTCCTCCTGCTGTTGCTGCGGGATGCTGGGCATTGAGAATCGATCCTTGAGGAACTTTAATTTTTAACGGCTTCATCAGGCCTGTGTTAAAAGGGATGTCTTCCTCAATAAGGGAGCGGAAGACGTAAAGAACTGCGGAATAAGTCACGGCAAAATTGGCATTTATACTCCCCTCGACTTGAGGGGATGAGGAGCTAAAATCAATGAGGACTTCATCTTTCTTGACATTCAATTTGACAGCTATTTTTATGGGTTTATTCCTGATCCCGTCATCGTCCATATAATCTGTGAAAGCATAGGTGCCGTCAGGAATATCTTTTATTGTTTCTCTTAAAATTCTTTCTGAATAGAGCTGGATTAGATGCGTATAGTGAAGAATCTTTTTTAGTCCATATTTTTTTATTATTTCTTCCAGTCTTTGTTTTCCTTTGTTGTTGGCAGCTATCTGAGCCAGCAGGTCTCCTTTTAGCTCATCAGGAGTCCTGACATTGGCCAGGATAAAATTGAGGAGGTAATTGTTCAATTTACCCTTTTGGATTATTTTTAAAGGCGGGATAATCAAACCTTCTTGATAGATTTCTGTGGCGAGAGGCATTGAACCAGGAGTCATTCCTCCCACATCAGAGTGATGGGCCCGGTTAGCAACAAAAAAAGCCAGCTTTTTGCTGATAAACATAGGTGAAATACAGGTGATATCAGGGAGGTGTGTTCCTCCCCTGTAGGGATCATTGAGAATCACTAAATCACCCTCATCAAAGTTGATTGCTTTAAGGCAGGCTTGAACAGAGAGTGGCATGGCTCCTAAGTGAACAGGAATATGAGATCCCTGGGCAAATGTCTCTCCTTTCTGGTTAAAAAGAGCACAGGAAAAATCTTTTCTTTCTTTGATATTGGGGGAGAGGGAAGTGCGTCCCAGGACAGCACCCATCTCTTCAGAGATGGACATAAATATATTCTTGAAAAGCTCGAGCTCAATAGGGTCGAATTCAAGCATTGAGTTAATCTTCCCTTTGAATAATTAAATTCAGAAAGCCATCTACTTCTAATGTGTATGAAGGGGGGAGGAATGTCGTTGATTCAGAATCCGCGATAAGGGCAGGACCTTTTATTTTATTACCTGTAGCGAGAAGAACTCTTTTAAACACAGAAGCCTGCCATGTTTTCCCTTCGTAATGGATGGTTTGTTTTTTCATGAAAGCCCTTTCGGGATTTTTATTTTTAGGGGGAAGTCTTTTCAGCTTAATTTTCTTGGTCGTTCCGACAGCTTTAACGCGAATATTGACAATCTCAACGGCTCTCTGTTCGTGGTGATAAGAATAGAGTTTTCTGTGAGCCTTGTGAAAGTCGGAAACAAAAGAGAGATTGGAAGTTATTTTATTCCTGTAAGGAATGGTTATTTCATAAGATTGGCCTTGGTACCTGAGGTCGAGGAAAGAGAAGATCGTGACTGCATCTTCCTGGAAGCCATCCTCTTTCATGCTCTTGATGCTTTTTTCTATTAATTTCTTAAAATGGTTTTCGAGCTCCTCCTTGCTTGTTTTTTCTGCTGTTTTCAAGATTGATTTAGAGTAATCTTTGATAGAGTCTGCCATAAGAAGCCCTAGTGATGATAGAACGCCGGCATTTTTAGGAACAATCACTCTGGGCATTTTAAGATGGGAGGCAATATCAGCTGCATGCATTCCTCCAGCTCCTCCAAAGGAGAAGAGAGAAAAGTCTCTTGGATCAAAGCCTCTTTCGATGGAAATCACTCGAATGGCTTTTTCCATGTTTGCGTTGGCAATTTCTATAATACCCGCAGCCGTTTCTATGAGGGATTTGTTGATTTTCTTGGCCAGATTTTCCAAAACTTCATGGCTTCTTCCTGGGAAAAGTTCCATTTTGCCTCCGAGGAAAAACTCGGGAACAAGCCGCCCTAAAACCAGGTTGGCATCTGTGACAGTCGGCAAATCTCCGCGTCCGTAACAAGCTGGACCGGGATCAGCCCCTGCGCTCTGAGGGCCAACTCTCAGAGAGCCACCCCTGTCTACATAGGCGATAGAGCCGCCCCCGGCTCCGACTGAGTGGATATCAATGATGGGGATTCGAATAGGGAAGTCTCCGATCACGCTTTCACTCGTCCTTCTAATCTTGCCGTCTATCAAGGAAACATCAGAGGAGGTTCCTCCCATGTCAAAAGTGATGATATTCCTAAAGCCCGCTGCTTTTCCCAAGTGGAATGCGCCGACAACTCCTCCTGCTGGTCCTGAGAAAGCTGTTCTTATGGGTTCTCTTTTCGCCTTGGCCGGGGAAATATATCCTTCATTTGACTGCATGATTCGAAGCTCTGCTTTCTGCAATTTTTTTTCTAGCTTTGTCAAATAGCGGCTGATAACAGGCATGAGATAAGCATTTACAGCAGTTGTAGCTGTTCTCTCGTATTCACGATATTCGGGTAATATCTCACTTGAGACAGAAATCAGGAGTTTTTCCTTCTTTAGTTCCCTGGAGACGGTTTTCTCGTTAGAGGAATTCGCGTAGGAATTGATAAGAGAAACAGCCACCGCGTCGGGCTTCAATTTTTTTATTTTTTCGAGTGTTTCTCGGAGACTAGATAAAGAAACTTTTCTTTCGACTTTTCCCGAGGCCGAGGTTCTTTCTTCGAGCCCAAAACAAAGATGGCGAGGGAGAAGTGGAACTCTTCGCTCGCCCCTGAGGCTGTAGAGTTCGCGCCTCGTCTGGCGTCCGATAAATAGAATATCCTCGAACCCTTCTGTTGTGATAAGGGCAACTCGTCCTCCCTTCCTTTCGAGTAGAGAATTCGTGGCAACGGTTGTCCCATGGATAACCATCGGAGAAAGGTTGCTTCTCAGGATTTTATTTATTCCCTTAAGGATAGAAAGAGAAGGATCTTTAGGTGTGGAAGGGATTTTATCTATTTCAATTTTGCCGTTGATGTAGATAACAAAGTCAGTGAATGTTCCCCCTGTGTCAACCCCAATTCGCACTTCCTTCTTCATTAAAGATATATTTATCTTCAAGGCTGGAGCAAAGTCAAGGATAAGATATTGCAGGGGTTTGATTATTTACATGTATCGCATGTAGTGGCGGAACAAGTAGTGCAGGTTGCAGAAGAAGAACTAATACGATTGCTTTCTCCTCCTATTCCAAAGGAAGAGAAAACTTTTTGTATATCTTTACTCCCGCACGAAGCACAGGAGACGTTTTTCTCCTTCCCTATTGAAACTAGGCATTCAAAGTGCTTTCCACACTTTTTACAGGTAAATTCGTAAATAGGCATTGGATTATTATTTTATATTATTTTATATATTAGGACAATCAGTGTCTTTTTTATAGGCTATTTATATACAAAAAAAGGTGGGCTTGATAAATCAAGCCCCTACAAACGAAGCAAGTCCTAACTCCACAAATAAGTTGTGCTTGTATGAGTGAAAGCAAAAAACAAGACCTGACCCCTTAAATAGATAAATCAAACCCTTACAAA
>SOIV01000280.1 GCA_004377005.1 Candidatus Aminicenantota bacterium
TTGCCTTTTTTCTGTATCCTGTTTTTGTTTTATCAGTTTTTCCAGTTCCTGGGCGGCGTTTTGGGGGGCGGTTTTCTCCCCAAGAAGGTTTTTTATTTTTCTGAATTCGGCTATCATTTCTGATCTTTGTTCTTCAGAGTTTAAGATTTTTTTTGTTTCCTCTAAAATATTCTGAGAAGTAAAGTCTTGCTGTATCAGTTCTGGGATAATTCTCTTTCCGGCAAGGATGTTGACGATGCTGAAATTTTTTATAGTGGCCAACCTGTGTCCAAAAAAATAGGTAAGGGGAGAGATGCGATAAAATGAAACGAGCGGAGTTTCAAGGAGTGCGGCTTCTAAATTGGCTGTTCCACAGGCAGAGAGGACGAGGTCGCTTGAGGCTATCGCTTCATAATGATCATTGCCTAGAATTTTTTGGCCCTTAAGCCAGGGAGGAATGAGGCTTAAGAGAAAATTTTCCTCAAGATTTTCAGCCAGAAGGAGCACAAATTGCGTGTTCCATTCATTTTTTATTCTCTCCAGAGCCTCTGCGAGGATTGGTATGTGATATTTTAATTCGCTTTGCCTGCTCCCGGGGAGGAGAGAAATAAGCTTTTTTTGAGCACTCAACCCGTACTTCTCCAAGAATTCATCTTTGGTGAGAGAGGTTTTTACTCTTTCTTTGAGGGGATGTCCAACATAGGCAGCCGGAATCCCGTAATCTTCGTAGATCTTCTCTTCGAAAGGGAAAATCAGCATCATTTTATCTACTGTTTTTTTTATGGTTTTCAGCCTCCCTTTTCTCCAAGCCCATACCGTAGGGCTTATGTAGTAGAGGACGGGAATTGATAGTTTTTTGAGTTTCTTGGCTAGACGAAGGTTGAAATCTGGAGAATCGATGAGAACTGCTGCTGAAGGCTTTTGGCGTTTTATTTCTCTTTTGATTTTGTTGAAGATTTTTTTTATACGGGGGAGATGAGAGATGATTTCGAATACCCCAACAACAGCCAGTTCTTCTACCGGGAAAAGAAGATTAACTCCCTCTCTCTCCATGTGCTTTCCACCGATACCAAAAAAGGAGAGAGAAGGATGGAGTTTTTTAAACTGATGGACGAGGTCAGCGCCGTATTTTTCTCCAGAATTTTCTCCAGCTACGATGAGGATAGAATCCATCAACGCTTTTCTGTTTCCCCATAATAGATAATCTCCGGCATTTTTTCAGGGTCGAAGCCGTAGTAGAATAGCCATTTATCGTAGGTTTCTTGGTCAAAGTAGATCTTTATAGATTTATCTGGGGATGAGCTAACAACTCCGATAATCCTTGGATTGTCGACCGAAGAGAGAGCACTCTGAGGCACCACCAGAATTTTTTGAGTAGCTCCTTCTCGTCGTCCTGAGGCTCCTCCATAAGGAACGATAACATCCCATTCCCCGTGTTCGGTCATAGGATCCTTAAACATTTTGCGGAGGCATCTCTCTTCCAATAATTCTTCGAAGGATTTGGGAAAACTGCCCGGGTATTTTATCTGGAATAGTCGAACTGCTTCCGCATACTGCTTCCCCCTGAAAATCAACTCTTCCTCTTTTTCGCGCTGAATCTGTGTCTTCCAGATCGGTGTGGCAATAAGAAATCCAATAGCCATAATAAAGACAGCAACCATGAGGATAATTAGTATGTAACCTTCTTTTCTATTCATGAGTCATAAAAAGAAAGATTAGGGTAAGGAGAAATCACCACGTGCTGTAGAGTGTTCCGTCCAAGGATTTCATTTCTGATCCGGATAAAACGTCTGCTATTCCAGGCTCCACGGCTAATATCAGATCTTCCTCAGATAGTATTTCTGGCATTTCTATCCAGGTTTCTGAAGAGCGGGTTATAGGGTCTACGGGTATTGCTCTCAAATACTTTTCATCTACAAGAGTCTGGAGAGAGTAGGGGTATTTCCCTTTGTCTGCGTAATACTGATCTATCAATGTTCTCATCTGGAAGAGATTTTCCTTTAAAACAGATTCTCTCGCTCGTTTGACGGCATATTTATACTGAGGAAGTCCCATACCAACTAGAATTCCAATAAGAGCGAAGACGATTAGCATTTCGATGAGAGTAAAGCCGCTATTCCTATTCTTATGGGCCAAAAGCTTTTTTGTCATATCTCTACCATTCTCTGTATTTAGTTCCATCCAGTGCAGTGCCCGGGTTTCTCGTGTAAATATCATAGATATTTTCTCCTCCCCAGACATCTGAATCAGGCTCATCCTGGTAAGATCTTAATCCCCATTCATGAGATTTTATCATCGGGTCTATGGGAATTCTTCTCAGAAACTTCATAATCTTTGTATCTGAGTCTTCTTCTCCCTCTTCTTGAACTTTTAATTCAACTCCTTCAACTAAGGTTTCTAAATCTGGAGGGTAACCTTCAGTGTCTTCTTCAACATCTATCTTTTTTTCATCAGCAAGCTTTTTGTAAGCATCTATAGCTTCTCTTATTATTCTTAAGTTCCGTCTCAGCTCAATCTCTCTTTCTCTTCTTATGGCAGTTTTGGCCAGAGGCATGACCGCTGCTGCTAGAATTGCAAGAATAGTAAGGGTGACCAGCATTTCGGTTAGGGTAAATCCTTTCGCTCGAGGGAATAATTTGCTCATGCTCGCTGATTCCCTTTTAAATGAATTAAGGTTTATCTTTATGATCCCGGTTTCGATAAAAATCAGGATTATTTGGCTTAGGAGCGAGAGGATCAGACCGATGATAGGAATTGGATTCCAAGGCCTTCTTGCTCAATTTGAGCTTGTTACCTTCGTCAATAGCCATAACTTTAACACGGACTGTTTGTCCCATTTTGAAAACATCCCTGATATTCCTGGTTCGCTGATGAGCGATTTCAGAGATATGAAGAAGACCAACAATGCTAGGGAGGATTTCAACGAACGCTCCATACTCCTCAAGACGAACGATTTTCCCTGTATAGATTTGGCCAACCTCTGCTTCCTGGGTTAGTTCCTTTATCATTTCTTTCGCTTTCTCTGCTGACTCGGTATTAGAGGAGGCAATAGTGATCTTCCCGCTGTCTTCTATTTCAATTTTAGAGTTTGTTTCGGCAATGATTTTTTTGATGATCTTTCCGGCTGGTCCGATAACATCTCCTAATTTCTCTGGGCTGATCATTATATTTATGATTCGGGGAGCGTAAGGAGAAATATCCGGTCGAGGTTGCGCAAGCACCTCTTTCATCTTGGATAGAACCTCTAAGCGAGCGTCTCTGGCTCTTAAGAGTCCTTCCTTTAAAATCTCGACCGGAATCGAGGGAACTTTTAAATCCATTTGAATTGCTGTGACTCCTTTTTCTGTCCCAGCAACTTTGAGGTCCATATCTCCGAAATGGTCTTCAAGGCCTTCAATATCAGTGAGCACAGCATGGCGGTTATCTTCTTTAACCAGCCCAATGGCGATTCCTGCGATAATCGTAGGGAGAGGGACTCCTGCATCCATCAGGGCGAGGACGCCCCCACAAACAGTGGCCATCGAGGAAGAACCATTCGATTCTAAGATATCGGAGACAATACGGATAGTATAGGGAAAATCTTCCTCATCAGGAATAGAGGGGAGGATAGACTTTTCGGCTAGAGCACCGTGGCCGATTTCGCGTCTTCCTGGGCCTCTTAGGAAAGCAACTTCCCCCACACTAAAAGGAGGGAAGTTATAGTGAAGCATGAACCTTTTTTCAGCCTTTTCTCCAAGTCCATCCAATCTCTGGACGTCTTCAAACGTGCCTAGGGTTACGGTGGCAAGACATTGAGTCTCTCCTCGTGTAAAAAGCGCTGAGCCATGCGTACGAGGCAGAATCCCGACCTCAATAGACAACGGTCTTATTTCGTTGATATCTCTTCCGTCAGATCTTTTCTTCTCATTTAAAACCAAATTTCTGAATGATTTTTTATGGATAGATTGGAATATTTCTTTAGTTTCATTGATTTCGTCTTCGTTTTCCTCGGGAATGGTTTCTAGCAGGTCATCCAGGATTTTTTTTGTTGCCTCTTCTCTTTCCTTTTTATCTTTGGCCAGGGTAGCTTTGAGCAGAGAAGAAGAAATTTCATTTTCGATCTTTTCCAGCTTTGATTGATCAATTTCTTTAACACTGAATTCTCTTTTTTGTATGTTTAATTTACTGTAGAGATCTTTCTGCATTTTGATAATTTCATCTATAGTCTTTTGAGCTAAGATAATACCTTCTACGATCTTCTCTTCTTCAACTTCTGTGGCGCCTGCCTCTATCATAACTATTCCTTCTTCCGTACCCACGACCACCATGTTAATAGGGCTCTCTTCGAGCTGCTTCGCAGTGGGGTTGATGATAAATTCGTTATTGAGGTAGCCGACTTTCACTGCTCCCACAGGAGTCGTGAACGGAATGTCAGAGCAATAGAGGGCGGCCGAGGCTGCGATAATACCGAGAGCGTCAGGTTCATTCTCTAAATCAGCAGATAGGAGAAGGGCAATAATTTGAGTATCATAATGATAGCCTTCTGGAAAAAGAGTTCTTACTGGTCTGTCTATTAGACGGCTGACAAGAATTTCCCTTTCTGAAGGTCTCCCTTGTCTTTTGAAGAAGCCGCCAGGTATTTTTCCTGCCGCATATGTATTTTCTCTGTAATCAACTATCAAGGGAAGAAAAGGCTTCTTCTCTTTCATTTCTTTCTTGGAGGTTGCGGTGGCAAACATGATTGTATCTCCGTAGCGGAGAAAAGCTGAACCATCAGCCTGTTTGCCTATTTTATTTATTTCTAAAGATAGAGTGCGGTTATTTATTTCTATGCTGGTTTTATTGTCAGACATTTTCACTCCGAGACCTTAGCCTATTTTCTGAGCTTAAGCTTTTTGATCAGATTTTCGTATCGACTGGGGTCTTGCTTTTTTAGGTATTCCAGGAGTCTTTTTCTCCTCCCGACCATTTTCAAAAGGCCAGTCCGGGAGTGGTGATCTTTTTTATGTGTTGAAAAGTGTTCAGCTAAATAATTTATTCTATTGGTTATAAGAGCTACCTGGACCTCTGGTGAACCTGTGTCAGAAGGTTTAATTTTGTTTTCTTTGATGATTTTTGTTTTTTCTTCTTTACTCAGTGTCAAAATCTACTCCTTAGGAATTATTTTGTAATACTAGCAAAAAAGCCAAGGAATGTAAATTATTATTTATCTATAGCTTTAAAGACAAAACGGCAAATATGAGAAGTTTTATAAAGCTCTCATTGCCCGCTCTTCAAAGTCTTACATATCTATTAGC
>SOIV01000136.1 GCA_004377005.1 Candidatus Aminicenantota bacterium
TTGACCAAAATATTCCCTCTTTTCTATCAAACTGGAATTGTTCCTTCACATAATTTTCAATATCAGATTTTAAGACTTTGCTTTGCTCATACTCTTTTTCAATGCGCTGAATCTGCTTCCCCAAGGGCGAAAATACTTGAATTTCATACGTTTGAGATTCCCCTATATACACATTGCCCGAGGAATCCAATGTCCAGCATAGTTCTTTTTGATAAGGGATACTCAATGCAATTCCTTTTTCCCCTTTGCGGAAATGCTGCATAATAGGAACGCTAATACTGTATAAGTTTTTCTTGAAATCAAACCGGTCAGAATACATATTAATGAAATAAGCCCTTGTAATAAAACTCATGCTTGATTCAATGGAAGTCTTGTCTACCCTGAGGATAATCCCTCCTCGCGGATTAATCCCGATTATCTTTCCAGCAGAATATTCTTTAAAATTAATAGAACTGACAAAATCCCCTTGTCCGTTGAAAATGGATATCCGATTGTTACCTGAATCACAAACATAAATCAGATCTTTATCGTCAATATAAATATCAATAGGGTTTAATAATTGGCCTGGACCTTGTCCCTTTCGGCTAATAACCCTTAAAAAGCGGCCTTTTTGATCATATACTTTTATGTTTACATCTTCGCTGTCTAAAACATAAATATTCCCACTACTATCTGCATCCATATCCGTGAGAAGAAAAAACATATGTTCTTCATTTCTCTCTTTTTTCCCTAAAGCTAAATCTTCTTTAAGACTAAAAACATTATTACGATAAATTGGCTTTTTCGGATTCTTAACGACTGTTACTCCATACTCTTCTTCAATTGCCCCTTTCCATTTAGTCTTTTTATCTCTGAAGGAGATTGTCATAATCAATACAATAAATAGCATGGCCAAAATAACCTTAAAAAAAGTTCTCATTTTTTCCTCCCGGGAATATCTATCTCTTTTTGAATTACGACGATTTTCACTCTCCTTTGTTTTGATTTTACCTGCTGATACACTTAGAATCTATATATCAGGAAATAATGGATGTCAAATATAAAAAACCGGTGTTTAATAATTTTACAAACATGAAGAATTCGGGCAAAAAAATATCTACTAATCTTGGAAAAAATAAGGGCAGTTCCAATTTTTTTTGGGTTAACTATTGTGGCATATTTATTGCAGTTGTATAATAGAAAATGTAGAGAGAAGTACTTAAGCCATGCAAGGAAGATATGGTAAAGATTCCAGGAAAATCATCCTTCATCTAGAGTCGTCCAAAAGGAGATCTGGTTGAAAAAGGCACTTATTATGCTTTTTATGGCAGTCATAGTATTGATCTCGCTTCTTTATGGATTTCAAGAAAAACAACAATTATTCCCTCCTGAAAGGCACGAAGTCGAAGTTCGGCTGATTATGGTTGACGTTATTGTAACCAGAGACGGAGAGTTCGTAAAAGATTTAACAAAGGAAGATTTCGAACTCTTTGAGGATAGGATAAGAGTCCCTATAAATTCTTTTGAACTCGTAAGCTTCGATAAGAAAGATTTGAAACTCCCAGAAGAAATGGGAGAGGGAATATTGCCCGTTTTCCCCCAAAATAGGATTGTTGTCATATTTGACGCCATCAATTCCTGGCAAAGAGAAATCATTAAAGGAAGCGAGAAAATCATCGATGAGCTGGTTTCTATTGCAAAGCTCGGGAATGAAGTTATGGTTCTCCAGCTCAGAAATAGGAAAGGGATAGAGATTATCCAACCTTTTACCCTGAATGAGGAACTTATTAAAAATTCTGTTGAAAAAGCCTCGGGAAGTATTTGGAGATTAGGCACCGTTATCGAACCTTCATATAAAGCTCAGGTCGGGAGCGAAGGCAGGACCGAAAGTCCGACGGAAATCAGGAGGATGCGAGAAACTGATAACCCGTTAGAGAGTATATATGCCGAGGATATGCAGAGAATATATCACCTGAACACGGAAATGGAGAGATTTGGAAAGACTATCGGGGGGATTTTAGGCGCATGTAACATGATCAAAAGCTTGCCCGGAAGAAAATACATGCTGCTCATAAGTGCAGGCATTCCAGATCTTTCCCCACCCGATATGCTTCCAAACATCCTTAGCGGCATTCTTACCGATAGATTAGAAGATGCCTATCGAAATAAAAGTTTTGGGAAAATAGATAAGATAAAAATATTCGATCCTTTCAACATACTCGATAAAAAAGCATTTAAGAATGGAGCAGAAGTCATCACCGAATTGATTCGTTTTGCCAACGCTCATAACATATCCATCTACTCTTTAGACTGCGGCACATATGTAAAGCGGCTTCATTCAGGCGCCTCAGCAGAATTTTTCCAGAAAAACGAAATGGCTCAAATCTATTTCAGGGAAGGAGATAACATTAGGAAAGTCCAGAATTTAAGGTGGATATCTGAAGATACCGGTGCTGATTCATTGCGGGGAGCCGATAAATTTGAAGAGTTTCGCAAAGTCATAAGTAGAGATCTAACATATTATTATCAACTGAGTTTCTATGCCCAAAGAAGCGAAGCAGATGACAAATACCATAAGATAGAGGTTAACGTTAAACGTCAAGGTGTTGATACCAAATTCAGAAAAGGCTACATGGACTATTCGAAAAAAGAGACCAATAAGATGCTTCTTGTTACGGCTTTTTATAATCCTTCCTTATTCAAAGAATTACCTTTTAAAGCAGAGATCATTCCTTTCTTAACAGAATCCGGGAAATATGAGCCCTGGATGAATATAGCTCTACCAGCAAAGGAGTTATTCAGGGACAGATTCATTGAATATGCGCCTAAATTATTTAACCTTCATGTTTGGATTAAAGATAAAAATGATGGTGAGAAGGGGTATGGAGGCAAAATCAATATCGGATTGAACATTAGTCCTTCCTTCCTGGATTTCGTAAAGAACATTGACTATCTAAGCTATCACTTCAAAGGCCCGGAGTTTAATTTCGGTCGGCATGAATATCAAATTATTTTTGCTCTTTTTGATCCCCAAACGAATGAAATCGGAACATGGGAATCGTCTCTCTTCGTCCCTGTGCTCAAGCAGAACAATGAGCGCCTGATCATAAACTGTGTTTTAGGTGATACGGTTTCGAATTCTAAGAAAGCAAAAACGATCTTTTCGCTCTCCAAGAAAGATGGAAGTCTTGAGTCTGACCAGATCAAATTTTTCCCAAAGGTGACGAACCAATTCAAAAAGTGGGAAGGTGCTTCTGTGTTTATGCAGCTTTATCTTCCTCATGGAAAAACGAAGATGCAGCCAGAATTTCTGCTTCTTGGTGAGGACAGGAGCCTTCGTGCTCTTCCGAAGGTGCTGCTTTCAGAATTCTGGAACGAAAAGCTGAAAGTTTGGAGTTCGATATTCAAGCTTGAACTCGACCAGGGAACCCTTGGAGAAAACTCTTTGTACGTAGAAATTCCGGAGTCTGAAGAAGGAGCTTTATTAAGTAAAAAAATGAAACTGACTATAATCCGCTAGGAGCCTTGAGCATAGAAATTATCATAAATAATTTTTATCCTGCCTGGAGCTAATTCTCCTGATCGAATCATTCTTATTAAGAAATCGCGGAATTTCTCACCTTTTTGGTTGAATTTTTCCTTTTTCATAACACTATAAAGGGCTGCAGCAAAAACATGCATCCCCTCATCAGCTTCTTTCCATCTCGTGCGTGCTTCGGCTTCAATGTTTAGTTTTTCGTTAATTATCTGTTCGAGCGCTTGAACACAATTTTCTTCGATAAAAGTTTCAAAGGAATTGTAGCCGTATGAAGGATTGTGATTCAAAACTTTATCCATTAAAAATTCATCTTTTTTCAAAAGATAAATGACTTTTTTCAGCTCAATATCGGAAGCTAAATCATAGGGCGGATGCATCATTTCGTGAATGGCGTTCCTCAATACAACTTCTAAAGGCCAGGCTACATTTGTTAGATAGCGGGTCCCTGTAATTTTAATTCCATGAGGCCTGGAGAAATAGAGAATATAAGCAGTTATCTTCTGCGAGGGAAGCTTGAAGCCTAAATGGGCTTCCACTTCACCTGTGATATCATATTTTGGCAGTTCTCTCCGAGTTTGTCTTATTGTCTCATTGACTTTGGGAAGAATGTATTTTTTCCAGTAGGATTCAAACTGAATCTCCTTCAGGAATATCAATGCTGTTTTTAGATCATTTCGAACTGATTCATACAGGCGCCAACCGCCATCTGTGTAGTAAGGAGTTTTTTTCAGGTTTTTATGCATGGACTCGCTATTCTGTATTGTCATCAACATATCATCTATTGTCTTGTCGTCAACAGCTGAGAAATAGAGACAAAAAAAGACAGAAATGATGCTTTTCTTTTCGTCTTTTATTTTTCTTTTCAGGTTGGATAAAGCCTTTTTAACTGGCTTTTTGAGCCTTTTTTCGAATTCCTCAAATTCAGACTGATAGTGTTTTAGGTAGAATGAGTCTGCCGTTAATGTATTCAGGAAACAAAGCGCATCGTATTTGAAGGACGGTTCGATTTGCCAATCTGTTAAATAATGTATTCGAATTTCTTCTTGATTCGATTCTTTGTACGCGTCTATCTCGGAATGGCCAGTCAATATCAACGGGACCAAACAACAGAAAATAATTGTTGAAGATAATCGTGGTAAGGCATCTAAAAATCTCATAATCTAACCTTATTCAATTTTAATGCAAATCAGGAACTTTTTCCCCCTGTTTTTATTTTAATTTTTTTTCTTGATTTTTCTACCGATAATTTAGAGAGCTCTTGAGATTTAAAGAAGGTTTTGGGGACAAGAAAAGGGGTTCGATTATCTGTTTCTTTTTATATCAGACAGCTTCCAGACATCTACTTCCTCGATCGCACCCAATACATTCTTAAAGATAAGCTTGGCGGTTTTTTCCTCGTCTCCCTCTTCTTGCTCAAAGATCACTACTTTCCTGAGGAATCCCCTATGTTCAAAATATTTTTTCGCTCTTATGCTTGCTTCTCTCCAAGAATAAGCCTCTTTATCTTTAAAGACCGGGGACTCGAATGTTTCATTAAATCCCTTAATATAAAATTTCTTATCCATTCATTCCTCCTCTCTAATCTCCGAGCTACAAAACCTTGGACTTACTTTCCTTGCATATAATTTAGTCGATAGAACTCGGTAAAAATTGCATTAAAGACCTTTATCCTGCCTTGAGTCGCAAAGTGAATATACATAGATTACTTATCGGACGAGAGCAAA
>SOIV01000175.1 GCA_004377005.1 Candidatus Aminicenantota bacterium
TATTGTTGGGCTGGATCGTTTTTTACAGATCTTATCTTAAAGCGGGATAAGAGCATAAGCAAATTTTCCTGCGTAAAAGTCAATAAATCATCCTTCAGTTCTAAAAAAGACCTAACATCTATTTTTCCTCATAAGCCATTTATCCTTAAAAAGCTGTAAAAATTCTTAAAATAATCTCTCTCCAATAATTCAACTATATTCTTTCCGCCCACCTTATATTAAGGGGATTTAATTCATCTATCCCTTCAGCTTTTTACCGCAATGCGGGCAGGCTTTCCAGTTCTCTTCTGTTGGTTTCCCGCATTCGGGACATACGGCGTGGAGTCGCGCCGCGCAATAAGGGCAGAACACGAAAGCGGCATCGACCTGTTTCTGGCAGCTCGGACATGCCTGTGTTTCGTGGCCTGCTTTCAGCGCAGGGATGCCGTCTGAACGAACTATAAGATAGATCAACAATCCGATTATATTGCCGATAAGCACCAGCAGAGCCCATAAAACACCATTCATGCCGCGCCGCTCCGCATCCCTGTAGACCCAAACGATCACAAAAATCCATATGATCAAAAGTGCGAGGGAGAGCATGGAATTAGAGAAACGGAGAAGCGAAGGACCGATATGAAAAGTCTCACCACCCTGGAGGCGCAACATGTGGAGCGCTCCTGAGAAAAATCCAAAAGGTCCAACAATCAATGGGGTTATGCGCCAGGCCAGGGCTAAAATAAATAGAACTAACAGGATTAATCCTATTGTTTTTCCGGTTGAAGTTGCCATTATAAACCTCCTTATCCATACCGGGATGCAATCCCAGGCATGGGTTCTATTGTATGTTTTATGAGGCGTTGGCGTTCATCGGTATGCCTCTAATATCCTGTTTCTTCCATCGGCGCCTGCGAATCAAAATCGGTGCGAACAGCAGCGTCACTGCGTTTTGGATGATAATCGTAAGAGCCGCAGCTGAAGCAAACGTCAGGGTTTGATCCAATCTGATTTCTTTAAGTGTAGGGGCTAGTACAAGCACCGTCAAAAGGATAAGAGGGAGAAGGGCTGCCCATACGTATTTCGGTATGGGATCGGAAGGAATCAGCTTGGCAATTTTCGAAGCAGCCGCAGGCCGCCGGCTTATTTCAGCCTGACACGTACGCCGGGTCTTTTGCGCTAAGCCAGGCGGAAGGACGGGTTGGGGCATTGTTTTGACGCCCATCCGAATTTTTTCAAGATCGTCTCGGAAGTGAGCGCAAAGTGCGCAACGGGCGATATGTTTCTCTATCGTACTCAACTCTTCCTGGCTCAGATCCTTATCTGATGAATCAATGATTAAACGCTCGATGTCTTTACATCGCATCTTAATCCCTCTTATCGTTGGATTTCTCGTTATATTTTGAGAGTTCCCGCCTCAGCCGCTTAACGGCACGGTGCATCAGCGATTTGACCGTACCGAGCGGGATCCCGAGAATATCACTTATTTCTGCTTGTTTAAATTCTGCAATCTCTTTAAGCACAAATACGCGGCGCTGTCGATCCGGCAGTCTGTCCATAGCCTGGGCGATATCCCTCCCGATGTCTGTCTGATTGACTTCCTCCGGATTAATAGATACGGGCTGGTCGGGCAGGACAGGGAACATTGTATTTTCTTTTTCAAGACTCATGGCTTTCTGTAAAAAAAATAATCTTCTTATCCGTTTCTTACGCAGCTCATCCCGGTGCAGATTGGCAACTACAGTAAATATCCAGGCCTTTATACTTTGCATGTTCACCTCGTCGGGCAGTTTTTTTGCAATGCGGAGCCAGGCTTCTTGAAACAGATCTTCTGCATCTCCTCGATTTTGCGTAAGATAATAAGCGAAACCGAAGACAGCATTCTGGTATTTTTTGTACAGATTGTCGAATGCCGGATTGATGATCTGTCCTGTATCATGGGCACGTTTGCTGCCATCATTTTCCATGATTTGCTATTCTATCACGAGTTTCACTAACTAAGACGTGCGAGAGGGGAAAAAGTTCTACTTGGACAAAAAAGTGTATTTTAAACGATATCTATCCTTGAGGTTTTTGACTGAAAGTTTTCGTAGCCTTTTTCTCTTTTGCCCTGTAAGTCGCGGCGACAATTTGGATCAATGCCGGCAGTTCGGTTGACATTTTTTTAAAAAAACCTTAATATAAACCGAAAGGTAACAGACAGTATCTATTCCTTGAGAAGGCGGCTATTATATCCTGTTTTACTAAGAAGCAAGTATGCAGAAAATAGACAAATCTAAACTTCATAAAAAATTAGAATATTAGCCTCTTCTTCTTGTGTCTTCTTTTCTTAAATCTTGCTCATTTTTACGGAGGGAAAACATGGAGGTAAAATTATGCATGAAGCAAGAACAAGCCAAAAGTTTTTATATCACGTAAGTATTATCCCTTACAGAAGCAATCGCCATGCCAGGGATTAGAAAATATACTAGAAAGGAGATTGATACGGAATGGAAGCGCTTATCATCGCTGCTGGAAGAGGGAGCAGATTAAATCATCGCTTTTCTCCAAAACCATTGATTCCAATTTTTGGACTTTGTTTAATTGAACGCATAATCCTGAGAGCCAAGTTAGCCGGCATTACCAGTTTCAATATTGTGGTTGGCTATGAATCCGACCGAATTATGAAAAAAATTGGTAGCGGTGATAGGTACGGTGTTCATGTGGACTATATTTTCAATCCCGAATGGGAAAAAGGCAACGGTGTCTCAGTCTACAAATCCAAAGCTTTCCTTAAGGAGAACTTCATCCTTTTGATGGCAGACCACCTCTTTGATGATTCGATTCTAAGAAAGCTTCAGCAAGTTGAACCTGAAAGTGACTGCTGTATTTTATGCGTGGATCGCAGACTTAACAGTGATCACTTCAACATCGATGACATAACCAAAGTGTGGGTAGAAAACAATAAAGTCAAAGAAATTGGCAAAGGGCTTGATCGGTTCAATGCCATTGATACAGGAATTTTCCTCTGTTCTCCGGTTATTTTCAATGCATTGGAGGAAAGTATTTCCAAGGGGAAATATTCGCTGTCGGCTGCTAATCAGATACTCTCCAATCGAGGAAAACTTAAAACATATGACATAGGCGACAATTTCTGGATAGATGTGGATGACAGAGAAACCCTGCAGAAGGCAAAAAAGATATTGCTTGAACAATTGAAGAAGCCCACAGATGGCCCAATTTCCAAAAGCTTTAATCGTAAAATTTCTGTTATGATTTCTTCGAAACTGAGTCGCTTAAATATCAATCCTAATCATTTGACTCTGATCAGTTTTTTCCTGGCTGTACTGTCTGGATTGTTCTTTTTTCTGGGCGGATATCCCAAAATTGTCATAGGAGGGTTTATGGCTCAACTATCTTCCATCCTTGACGGATGTGATGGTGAGATCGCTCGCCTGAAATTTAAACAAAGCAAATTCGGCGGATATCTGGATCGGGTTCTCGATCGATATGCTGACAGTTTGATTATTTTAGGCATGACCTTTGCTTGCTTTCGCACGATGGAGGCGAGCTGGGTCTTGTTGGTCGGATTCCTTGCTCTTACAGGGAGCTTCATGATAAGCTACACAGCCATGCAGTATGATGAGCTTTTGATTTCAAAGGCTTTTATTAATAAAAGAAGCTTCAGGATTGGACGGGACAGTCGCCTATTTATCGTGTTCATCGGGGCTGTTTTGAACCAACTATTCGTAGCATTAATCGTTTTATCCATAGTTAGCAACGTTGAATGCATAAGAAGGTTATTTGTGTTAAGACATGAGTATAAATTATCGTAAGGCTATAGAAAATGAGGTTGAGGATATTATTTCTCGCTCAGATGTGCCTGAAGACTATGCCCATGCTAAAAGCGTGAAAGAGTGGGTGCTGAAGTTCAGGCCTGACGCAGATTGGGCTCTTCAAATAGCCGCTTTTGCTCATGATGTTGAACGGGCTCTTCCTAAGAGGAAGGTTATCCGCTCTAAATTTTATGATTACAACGATTTCAAAAATGCTCATGCACTAAGCAGTGCCGAGGTTATTCAGGAAATTATGGATAAGTATCCTCTCAGCCGCAAGGTGAAAAACAAAATCCTCAGCCTCATCAAAAATCACGAACTCGGCCAAACTAAAGACTCGGATCTTGATGTTCTGAATGATGCTGACAGCCTGTCATTTTTTAAAGTCAATCTCTTGGCTTATGCTGAGCGAAACGATGAATCCGAAATACTTTTCAGAATGATGTGGGGTTATCAGAGGCTCTCAGAAAGAGCAAGACAAATCATTAAAGAATTTCATTATGAGAATGAAAGATTGCATGAATTTCTTCAGCGAATCCTCTCATCAGAAGAAAAACCCATATTAAGAAGAATAGAATAAACTCCCAACAAGCTATAAGAGAAATTGGGAAGGAGATATAAACTAATGAGCAAGATTAGAGTAGCTATAATTGGTGTGGGCAATTGCGCTTCTTCTTTAGTTCAGGGTGTAGAATATTATAAAAATACAAAGGAATCGGATTTTGTTCCTGGAGTCATGCATGTTAACCTCGGCGGCTATCATATTCGAGACATTGAATTTGTAGCTGCCTTTGATATTGATAAAAACAAGGTGGGCAAAGATCTAAGCGAAGCAATTTTCGTCCCTCCCAACAACACGACTAAATTCTCAGATGTTCCTCGTCTCAATGTCAAAGTTGAACGGGGAATGACCCACGATGGCCTCGGGAAATACCTTTCAGAGATTATAGAAAAAGCCCCGGGAAGCACATGCGATGTCGTCGATATCCTTAAAGAAACTAAAACAGATGTTGTTATCAGTTATCTTCCTGTTGGAAGCGAAGAAGCCACCAAATGGTATGTTGAGCAAATTCTCGAGGCGGGCTGTGCGTTCATCAATTGCATTCCTGTATTTATTGCCAGTCAAAAATATTGGCAAAAAAGATTCGAGAAAAAGAATCTTCCCATCATCGGAGACGATATAAAATCTCAGGTAGGCGCAACCATCCTCCACCGCACTCTCGTCAATCTTTATCTGGATCGAGGGATGCCCATCGAGAGAACCTATCAGCTTAACACTGGAGGTAACACTGATTTCCTAAACATGCTGGAAAGGGAAAGACTGGATTCCAAAAAGAAGTCAAAAACAAACGCTGTAACCTCGCAGATTAGAGCCAGAGATCTAGACATCGATGCTGATAACGTCCATGTTGGTCCCAGTGACTATGTCCCCTGGCAAAAAGACAATAAACTCTGCTTCCTTCGTATAGAAAGCCGCCACTTCGGAGACATACCCACTTACTTGGATTGCCGCCTATCTGTCGAGGATTCCCCGAATTCTGCGGGAGTGGTTATCGATGCCATCAGATGCTGCAAATTGGCCCTTAACAACGGATTATCCGGAGCTCTCTTTGCTCCTTCCTCTTATTTTATGAAGGCCCCTCCCAAGCAATATACAGACACGGAAGCCAGAGAGTTTACAGAAAAATTCATCAAGAGATACGGAAAAGAAGAGGGAAAAAAGGGATAAAGAATTCATGTAGGCATAAATGAGAAGAATTCATCATCATTTTTCAAGGATTGCTCACAAATACAGAGATTTAAGGACCATAGATTTAGCCTTGCTTTCAATCATCAAAAAGAAACTTGAAAATTTGACTGAAATTGAGGCAGCGGATGTTGGCTGTGGAGCAGGAAGATATGATTTGATACTATTCCAATATCTAAGAGAGAGGCTTTCCCTAAATTGCATTGATTGCAATGAGGACATGCTGAATGAACTCATGAAATATTTAAAAGATCACAAACTGAGAAACTTTAAAGCAATAATAGCCTCAGCAAGTGCTTTACCATTATCAGACAATTCTTTGGACAGTATATTCACCTTCAACGCCATACACCATTTCAAGCTTTTAGATTTTTTTAAAGAATCATCTCGAGTTTTAAAAAATAATGGATATTTTTTTATCTATACTCGTTTAAGAAGCCAGAACAAAAGAAATATCTGGGGGGGATATTTTCCTGAATTCCATGAAAAGGAAACACGGCTCTATGAACTTAGTGAATTGAAAGAAAAATTAAAAGAAGTGCCAATTCTAAAATTAGAATCTATTGAATATTTCAGATACAGGCGAATGGCTAAATTTGATCGGCTCTTAACACTTGCAAAAGATCATCATTATTCCACATTTAATTTATATGATAAGAAAGAATTTGAAGAAGCTCTGAAGAAATTTCCGGAAAATATTTCTTGTGATTTCAAAGATCCAGATAAAATCATTTGGAATGATGAGAATATAATGCTTATAATAAGGAAGAATGTTTTACATTAAGACTGTTTTTACTGAGGGAGCAGGAGCCAAGGCTAAACAGTAAGAAAAGGCAGGAAGAAAAATAGTTGATGATTTTGAGACAGCATTAAGAAGAACAAGGGGAGGTTAAAAAATGGGGGGTCTTCATAATGGGAAAGAAAAGTCTGATAGTCTTATAAGAAGAACCAGGATGAAAAGGAGCGAACAGAAAAAGAGACCACCAAGAAAGAGCGGGAAAAATAAGCTTTTGTTACAACTAACGATCCCTTCCCGCCGGGGAAGAAGAAAAAAATGATTACAGTCCATGAGCTTGATTGAAAAAATCAATTTAAGGATTAAAGGAGGCTACAGTGAAAGAACTCATTGAAATGATTGCCAAAGCATTAGTGGACAATCCGGACAATGTGCAGGTTTCCCAAATAGACGGGGAACAGAGCTCGATCATTGAATTAAAGGTTGCTCAAGAAGATATAGGCAAGGTTATTGGAAAACAGGGAAGAACTGCACAGGCTATCAGAGTTATTCTCGGTGCAGTTGGAATGAAGCTGAAAAAGAGATTTAACTTTGAGATAATCGAAAAAGAATAATATTCTCAGTTAACTGAACTTGCTAATTCTCCCATTCCTTAGCCATTGCCTGTTTCTTCAGGTCGGGAGATAATTTCTCTATAGCATATCTCAAGGCCGTTCTGGGCATTTCTCTCTTGTGTCTCATCACATATTCAAAAACCTTGTTGGGCTCATAATTGCTTGCCACCTTCAACATCCAGCCATAGCCCTTCTGAACCATATCGTCCTTATCCAGCAGAAGGATATCTGCAATCTCAAAAACAGGTGCGAGCGAAATTTTCTTTTCTAGGGAATAAATCAAAACTACAGCCGAGGCCCGTCGCACCCATCTATTTTTTGAAACAGCCCATTTTTTAACTTTTGGAAAATATTCTGGAAATTTGTAAATAAAGTACCCCAATGCCCGGCAGCAAAGGTTATCACAGACTCCCCAGTTTGTAACATGTTTTTTCAGCCATGATTCCAAAATCGCAAAGTCCTTTTTTTCAAATTTATCCCTCAAACGAAAGGCCCAGTCAAAAGCAACTCCCAGCTCTTCCATAAAGCCCGATTCCAATAATTTCTCGCACAAACTGAATATTTCCTGCTTGGGTCTATCTTGTATGGCTGAAAAATATTTCTGGGTGATTTTTCTGAAAACAGGAGTCTTCACACCCAACAATTTAATCTCTTCTTTGAAAAACCGCTGAATAGACTGGCGGTATTGATCATCGACATTTTCCCGTAACTCCTTCTTTATATCCTGAACAATCATATTCTCTCCTGGCATAATCTTACCTCCTTAAATAAGGTACAGGTCATGAGCGTTTCCCATAATACGTTTGCTCCTTATCGTTTGGTTGAGCTGTGCTGCGATAGCTACGGCTTCTGGTAGTTCAATCATGAGTTCTTTCCTTTATATGATTTGAAGTGAGAAGCTTCTTCAGACAAAGAATATACAGAAGGTAATAATAAAAATCAATAAACGGTGAAAGGTGCTTGAGTCCAGGTGAAACTTCATGCTTCTCCCTGCAAAAACCCCTGCAGGGTTTTTTCCTGCTTCTCCTTTTTCTCTACAATGTTTAAATCTATTTCGATGTCCTAAGGCCGATTCAGTAACGAAGAATTGACGATTTCATTGCTGATCATCCCATAAGCAACAAAAGGTTCATGAACATCATGATTAAAGAGGTAAAAGGAATTTATAAACTCCTTTTTTAGATTGAAACCCGCCTGGGGAACCGATTATTTGTATTATTTTTAAATATATCATCTAAATTGCAGCTTTTCGGGAAGAAATTACAGGTACCTTTCGTCCAATCTATGTAACTACCAGGACATTAAATACGAGGAAAAGCACATGATTCTGGGCGCTCTTACTGTCTTTGAGCTTCCTTAAATGAAGAGAATGGAGGATTGATTTGAATAAAATATTTAAGCTTGGATTTCTATTTTTCTCATTATGCCTTTACCTATGCCTGCAGGTTGTTGCTTCCGGATTCGCTGCTAGCAGAGCAGGAAATCAGAGCCTTGATGATAGAGTAAGAAATTTTCTTGACAGCAACAGACATAGCTGGAGAGATATGAATGTTTCTGAAGCTGACGGAAAAGTCCTCTACGATATTATCATCAAGCATAAATATAAGAAGGCGCTTGAAATTGGAACATCCACCGGCCATTCAGGGATATGGATTGCCTGGGCACTCAGCAAAACCGGAGGCAAGCTGATTACAGTAGAAATAAACGAAGGGCGTTATAAACAGGCGTTAGCGAATTTTGAAGAAGCCGGACTTTCCGATTACATCGATGCAAGACTTGCCGATGCCCATGAACTCGTTCCGAAACTTAAAGGCCCTTTCGATTTTGCTTTTTGTGATGCGGATAAAGGCTGGTATAAAAATTATCTTATAGCAGTCTTACCGAAACTTGAGGTTGGTGGATGTTACACCGCTCATAACGTCTCGGGCAGACGGAGAGGGCGCATGTGGGGAATCGGAGAATTTGTAGATTATCTGGAAAGCTTGCCCAACATGGAAACAACATATGATGATTCTAGTTGGTCAGGCATTTCGATCAGTTATAAGAAATCTGAAAAATCTTGAGCACAGTTTGGGCAAAGTATCAGATCTAAGCTCTGGAAGTTAAATAAACCTTAGCTTACGGATTCCTGCCTTTTAAGATATTCATGACATTTTTCTTTGTCAATAGTTTAAGGTCTGTGGACTTTTCGATGAAAGGACGGGTGTCTTCAACGGTATTCAGAGTACACAGGATTCCCGAAAAAATCACCTTAATTTGAATCATGAGATGAAATGTGATATTGTACAACTTAAGTCACGGGACAACGGGTTAGCAGCGATTTCTCCTTGGGTCGGTGACTGAGAAACTTGCCCGAATATCCAGAGTGCCTATCCAGATAATTCGGCAGACTCAGATAATCCGCGAATGAACAAAATGATTGCAATGAATTTCAAAAAAGGAAAAATGTAAAAGTGTCAGGTATAGCCGGAGTTAACCAACCTGGAAAAGAGCATACTGTCAAGAAAATGCTGAAAAAAATTTCCCATCGTGGGAATGCTGGATGGAAAGTGAAAAAGATAGAAAATGCCACTTTAGGCATTGTTTATACTGAGAGCCAGAAAAAGTCTCTTTCCCGATTGATGCAAAAAAATGAAGCTTCGGATGGTGGTGGTTCGGGACATCTGGCTCTGGCTAAAGCGAAAGAAAATGGCATCATTCTCAAGCGGGATCCTCTAGGAGTTGCCCCCCTGTATTACGGGAAAGATGGAGAGGGGACTCTATGCTTTGCTTCCGAAGTAAAAGCTTTGATCGATTTTTGCTCGGATGTCAAGCTGGTTCCTCCTGGATGTAAATCAGATGGAGAACAGGTAACGTCCTATTATGAACTTGAGAAGAAAGAACCCCTGAAGATAAAACCTGAAATCATAGCTAAACATCTTAGACATTTAATAAAAAGTGCTATTGAGAGAAAAACTGATCAAGCTGCTGAGCTTGGCTGCTGGCTTTCAGGGGGACTGGATTCGAGCGCCATGGCTTCTCTGAGTAGTGCCAATGGACACAAACTTTATACCTTTGCTGTGGGACTAGAGGGATCTCCTGATCTTGAATTTGCCCAGGCAGTCGCTCAATTCATCGATTCTGAACATTATGAAGTGGTGGTGAATTTCAATAATTTCCGCTCGGTATTGCCTGAAGTCATTTACCATCTTGAATCCTTTGATGCCCTTCTTGTCCGGTCCAGCATCGTTAATTATATCGTGGCTCAAAAGGCTTCTGAGTATGTTAACGAGGTTTTATCCGGAGAAGGGGGGGACGAATTGTTTGCTGGATATCATTATCTTAAACGGCTCCCACCGGAAGAGTTAGAGGATGAATTGATAGATATTACAAAGCGCCTCCACAACACGGCGTTACAGCGAGTTGATCGCAGTGCGTCAGCCCACGGAACCGTGGCTCATGTCTGTTTTCTTGATCCTGAAGTCGTTGATTATGCTCTTCGTATTCCAGCCGAATACAAGATCCGGGATAACGTAGAAAAGTGGATTTTACGAGTGGCCTTTGATGGCATGCTTCCCGAACAAGTGTTAAATCGCAAAAAATCCAAATTCTGGGAAGGCGCAGGTGTTGGAGAACTGATGTCAGACTATGCTGATTCAACGATCACGGACGATGATTTTAGGCGCGAGCGAATCTTGAAGAATGGTTGGATAATAAACTCCAAAGAGGAATTATTTTACTACCGCATTTTTCGAGAACAATTCGGCGAGTTAGAAAATCTCTCCTGGATGGGAAGAACCAAAGGAATCTCTGCAATGGAATAATGGACTTAGGATTAGCTAACGATAAATAGTCCAATTCAAATCATTTACGCACTACTTCGTAAGTTAATATTTCCCATTTCATCCACTTTAAAAGACCAACGTAGCCCTACTAGTACAGTGGATTCCTTTTCTTGAATAATTGCGGGGCCCATAATCTTAATGCCAGCCGGCAAATGTGATCGTTCATAGATTTGACATTCAAGTTCTTTACCCTCGAAAAAAACATGTCTAGTTTTAAATTGTCCTCTATCCGATGTATCTTTTGAATAGTAATGTTTCGGCCAAATCGGTTTTGGATTGAGTTTTGCAGCTCTTAAACGCAAGTTGACAACTTGTATTTTTTCTTGAGGAGCGCTGTAGCCATACGTTCTGGCGTGCAAATCGTGGAATCTATGTTGGATGGTCTGAATGTTTTCTTTTGATATAATCTTGCCTGGTATAGGGAGGTTTAATTCATAGTTTTGGTGGGGATACCGAAGATCACCATAGATACTGATTTTCCGCTTCTTCAACGGGATAGAATTCTTTTCAAACCAAGCATAAGCCTGTTTGATTAGGCGGAACAGAATTCTATTGAGAGAGGCTCTTTGTGTAAGAGGTAACATGGCTGTTTTTACAAAATCTTTGCTTGTATCTGCGAATAACAATCCCAATGTGGAGAAAAGTCCAGCCATTGGAGGTATGATGACGTGTCTAATTGACATTTTTTCAGCGAGTTCCGTGGCATGCAGAGGTCCGGCTCCTCCATATGCCATCAGGATGAAGTCTCGTGGATCATGTCCGCGAGCCACTGAAATAAGACGGAGAATGCGCAGCATGTTGGCATTAGCGACAGACAGGATGCCCCAAGCCGCTTTCTTCAAAGGCATTTTCAAAGGCTTGCAGATATTCTGCATGATGGCCTCTTTGGAATGCCTGGGATAAAGAGGCAGTTCACCTCCTAGAAACGCATCTGCAGAAATTCGACCTAAAATCAAGTGAACATCTGTAACAGTCGGATTTTTACCTCCCTTTCCATAACATGCAGGCCCAGGGTCGGCTCCAGCGCTCTGCGGACCAACCTTGAGATGACCTCCACGGTCGACCCAGGCAATACTCCCTGCTCCAGCCCCGCATTCCACGATATCGATCATGGGCGTGCGAATAGGGTATCCGCTTCCTCTCTGCCGTCCTGCGTGATGAAATTCCCCGCCAACTTCATATTCTTGAGAGAACTGAAGTTTGCCTTTTAAAATCATTCCAGCCTTTGCTGTTGTTCCCCCCATATCAAAGGCTAATACCTTCTTCAAGTTCAGGCGTTTTGCGAGATGGGAAGCTCCGATCAGTCCAGCGGCCGGACCTGACTCGATGAGAGTATGGGGATAGCGCTCTGCCTCATCTGGGCTTAAAGTTCCACCTCCTGAATGCATGATTTGCAGAATTACTCGATTGGATTGTTCCTTCTTCAGATTTTTCTCAAGAGCCTGGAGATAATTGACGACTCTGGGGGCAATGGCTGCACTGATCGCGGTTGTGCTTGTACGTTCATATTCTCGGAATTCTGGTGAAACCTGGCTTGAACAGAAAATATATTTTTTTGGGAATATTTTTTGGGCCAATTTTGCTAATTTTTTTTCGTGCTCAGGATTAAGGAAGGAGAAAAGGAGGGCAATAGCTAATACTTCAATATTATTTTTCTTCAACGCTCTGATTTGATTTTCAGCATCGTCCATATCTAAGCTTTGAAGTATCTTTTTTTCAGAAGTAATCCTTTCCTTAACCTCCCTAACACAGTCACGTGATACCAGGGGAGACTTCCGATCTACAGTAAAATCGTACAAATCTGGTCGATGCTGCCGGCCGATTTCTAGCAGATCTCGAAATCCCTGCGTCACGAGAAGTCCAACCTTGGCCGTCTTTCCTTCCAACAACGCATTTGTGACTATCGTGGTACCGTGTATCAAATCATTTCTGGCCGCAAGGGATCTATGTGCGCGTTCCAAAACTTTGTTCAGTCCTTCAATAAATGGAATCTCAGGATTGTCAGGATTTGAAGAGACCTTAGCCGACCTAAATACCCTTTTATGCTCATCATAGAATACTACGTCGGTGAATGTTCCACCCGTATCAATTGCAATACTCATGAATTAAGTGTCACTATTTTCGGTCTTCATTTTGTCTCTTAAAACCTTTGTTGCCTTATAGTTGATTTTTTTTGTACGAGTCAGAACAACGCCGTAATCTTTTTGGGAATGACCTCGGCTCACTTTTCCCTGCATAAAGTCTTTCAAAACACGTTCCGGCTCTCTTTTAAAGGGCTGGCCGAATCCCCCTGCACCTGCAGTTTGGACACTGATCACATCTCCCTTCCGCAAGAGAAATCCTGATATTTTGGAACGAATGCGTCTTGGACGCTTATGGTCGGAATAAAGAATGAATCGGCCGCGTTTCCCAGGAGAGCCTCCCTGTATTCCCCAAGGGGAAAAGCGATGTCTGTCAGAATGAGCGGTAAATAACAGCGGAACAAGCGCCTGAATATCCTTGCGAATGGCCAAGCCACCCCGAAATCGGCCTGGCCCTCCTGAATCTGGAACAAGTCCATAACGGAGAACACGGAGAGGATATTCCATTTCCAATGCTTCCACTGGCAAATTCGATGTATTGGTGATATGAACTTGCACCCCATCCATACCATCTTTTGTCGAGCGAGCACCCATACCGCCTCCCACGGCTTCAACGTAGATAAAATCTGAGCCTGAAAGTTTTTCGGTTCCTGCAAATATTATGGCAGTAGTTGCGCCGTTTGATGCAGCCACGACCTTATCTGGGATAATCTGAGCGAAGGCTCCCATGATCGTATCCACAACTCTTTGACAGGTGTCAGTTCTGCCCCCGACAGCAGCAGGAGCCTTTGCGTTGACCAGGCTTTTATTTGGAGCGTGGATCTTTATCGGACGTTGAAATCCAGCATTTATGGGCACATCTGGAGCTGCTATCGCTTTTACGGCATAATTAACTGTAGCGAGCAATGCCTGACGAACAAGATTGATGCCTCCTGTAGCCTGGTGTGAAGTTCCGGAAAAGTCAAATGTGATACTGGGCAGAGGGCTGTGAGAAACAGTAATATTGACTTTGATTAACAGCGGTTCATCAGTCACCCCATCATCATCCATCCAGTCTGAAAATGTATAACTTCCTTCCGGCACATCTCTCAGAGAATCGCGAAGCCAACGTTTGCTGTATTCATAAGTCTCCTTTATAACAGCTGATAAAGCTTTACGTCCATAATCCATATATAACTCCTTAAGCCGAGCTTCGCCGAGGTTTAAGGACGCAATTTGGGCACGTAGATCGCCCTCTCTTTCTTTTCTGCCTCTTATATTTGTAAAAATGATTTCATAAGATTCTTTATCAAAGATATTTTCACGCATAATTTTGATAGGAGGAATCCGGATTCCCTCTTGATAAATTTCGGTCGAATCGCCAGCCGTCCCCACCCCCGGTGTCCGGCCTCCCACGTCCGTCCAATGGGCAATGTTGGCAACAAAGTTAACAATCTTATTTCGGAAGAATACAGGCTTCACTAGAGTAATATCTGGCAAATGAGAGCCACCCCCAAGATATGGATCGTTAGCAATGACAATATCTCCTGGTTTAAAGTCCCAGTCGTCCAGTTTTGAGCAAATTTCACTTATCAATCCCTGCATTGAGCCGAGATGAATGGGGATGTTTTCGGCAAGGACAACTAAGTTCCCATTATGGTCGAATAAAGCACATGAACAGTCTTTTCTTTCTTTGATGTTGGTGGAGTAGGCAGACCGCACAAGGGCTACGCTCATTTCTTCTGTGATAGATTGAAATGCGTTAAGAATTACTTCAGATGTTACAGCGTCGATTTGAGAAGCCATGCAAAGTCCTTGTTATCAGTTTAATATCACAGGCAGAATAGAGGGTCAAATTATGTGGGGCTGAATCTGTAGGTTTTGTAAACATGATTTAAGGTGAGAAAGAAATGGGAAAAAACAGCAGGAAAGCAGCGAAAAAGACATCCTGTTCGTTCGATACAGATAAGGGAAGACTAGATATCAGCTGTGATAACAGGAAAACAAGGAGATAAGTCTGGATAAGTGATTTTCTAAGCCAGTGACGATTCGGCCCCATTCTGGTTGCTCTATTATAAATGACCGAAGACAATTTTCATATCGAATAATCCTTTGAGGAGATATGGTGGGCGATGCAGGATTTGAACCTGCGACTTCTACCGTGTGAAGGTAGCGCTCTACCCCTGAGCTAATCGCCCCACCTATCTATTTTTATTCAATTTATCCTTTGTTGTCAATTTTTCCCTTTTCTTAGCCTGGAACAAGTAAATGCCGAATAACTTGGATTGACAAGATTTCATTTTCATTTTATAAATATGGTAATGGCAATTAGAAGGTGTCCATACTGTAAAGCCATTATAGATGGGGTTGCCGAATACTGTTCAAACTGCGGCACCCAACTTCTTTTTCCCGAAGACGAATTTAAAGAAGAGGACATCCCTGGAGATAAAATCGTAGAGGAAGAAGAGAAAGAAGAAGAGACTTTAGAAGCGGAAGAAGCGGAATCAGAAAAAGAAGAGCCTTCTCCTGAAAGTGAAGAGGAAGAGGAAGGAAAAGAAGAAGAGATTTTAGAGGCGAAAGGGGAGAAATTAGAAAAAGAAGAGGAAGGAAAAGAAGAAGGGGTAGAAGAGGAAGAAGAGAAAGAAGAAGGAGATGAAAAGAGAGAGGAAGAAGAAAAAGCTGTTACCTCCCCTCAAGTTGAAGATATTGATATCCAAGCCGCCGAGGCGCTGAGAATGAAGGAAGCGAGAGAAATAGTGAAAAAAGAGACTCAGAGACTCTGGGAATCTGTCGGGACGGGAGACGTGGAAAGATCGCCAGACGTCGAAATAGAATTCCCTCTGCCTCTTGAGGAAGAAGAGGTCCCAGAAAGTGAAGAAGAACTTAAAGTTGAAGAAGAAAAGGAAGAGATAGATTTAAGGAGCATAAGGCTGAGGAGAACCCCTGACTCTGAAGAGAGGGAAAAAGAAGAGATTGAGAGATTCGTGGAATCCGTCAAAGCGGAAAGAGGAAAGGAGGCTCAACCCTCAGAAGAAGAAATCCCTCCGTCTGAAGAAAGAGAAAGGGAAGAGAGAGAAGAGATAGATATAAGGAGCATAAGGATGAGGAGAACTCCCGATACTGAAAAGA
>SOIV01000172.1 GCA_004377005.1 Candidatus Aminicenantota bacterium
GAAGTCAAGGATTCTAACCAGCTACTGAAGGAAGGCTTCATCACTGCTCTTTGAAACCGGGAATATATCATCTCTAAAATTCTGATCCCATTTCATATTTGACAGAACATGGCATCAAAATCGATTAAAACATGCTTTTTAATTTCATCTGAGATATAATCACAATAGGGCGAGACACGGACTTAGAATGGAGAGGAGAGAATTCCTTAGAAATTTCCCCAGGGGAATCATATGTGGAGTAGCTGCAGCCCATGTATTCATATCCAATGCCTGGTCTTCAGTCTATAACGTTCTAACAAACACACCCCAACGCAAAAAAAATCCCGCAGAAATTTTAAAAGAAATGTACAAGGAGGTCGTAGAACTCGGGCCCTATGAAAATGAAGACTTCATAAAAAGAGAGTTTCATATAGAACTGGACAGCGACGAAAATAACAGCGAAGAGCATGTTGTTTTTTTGATACAGAGCGCAGGAGACAAGGAGAAGATGATAATCCAGGTTACTTATTTCGAGGCTAAAAGAACCAGAATTATAAAATATGCTAAAGATATAAAGACGATCTTGTGTCACATTAAGGGAGACAAGATAGAGATAAAAAAAAGCGACTATAGTGAGAATGATATCAAGTCCCTGTTTCCTGATATTCTGCAGGGTATTAGAAATAAGAAAAAACAGCTCAAGCTTCTCGACCGTAAAAAAAAAGATAAGCCCTTTTCTTTTTTTCCATTTGCTCATTGACCTTTATTTTTTCTATAATATTAGCTATTCTGTCTTTTCTACATAACTTAATAAGCCTTGAATTAAACAGAATCTTTAAATCATTCCATCTATAATTCAGGTGCTCAGAAATATCGTTCAATTATATGTAAGGAGGATTTTGTGAGAAATCGCAAGGCATGTTTAAAATTCGTGACGGGCATCGTCTTATTCTGCTGGACGTTGATTGCACCATCAAATGCAGCGAGCCAGTCAATCAACGAAGAGCTCTTAAAAAATTTAACTTACCGTAATATCGGACCGACCCGGCAGGGAGGAAGGTTTGTCGATTATGCGGTTCCCAAACAGCAGCCATACACGTTTTATGCTGCGACAGCATCAGGGGGCCTATGGAAAACTGTCAATAACGGCATAACATTTGAGCCGATTTTTGACCATGAAAATGTGTTTTCCATCGGAGACGTAACAGTTGCCCCCTCTAATCCGAATATTGTTTGGGTCGGTACAGGTGAAGCTAACAACTCGAGAAGTTCTTACTGGGGTGATGGTGTCTACAAGTCCGCAGACGCCGGAAAAACCTGGAAAAATATGGGGCTTAAAGAATCCCATCATATCGGCCGTATTGTGATTCATCCGAAAGATCCGGATATTATCTATGTCGCAGTACTTGGTCACCTCTATTCAGAAAATCCTGAACGCGGATTATACAAAACAACCAATGGCGGCAAGAGCTGGAAGAAAATTCTGGATGTGGTCGCCCAGGGTAAAAACATCGGTGTTGTTGATATTGCCATGCACCCGAGCAATCCTGAAATAATCTATGCTGCAACTTACGATAAAAAACGAAAACCATGGACTTTTAATCTGGGTGGACCCGGTAGCGCGGTTTACAAAACTACTGACGGAGGCAGATCATGGACAAAACTCGGCGGCGGGCTTCCGACCGGAATGATCGGGCGCATCGGTATCGATGTCTACAGGAAAAATCCGGACATTCTTTACGTAACCGTCGAAAACGCTAATAAACCAAAAGTGTCAGATGAGGAACGGGAAAAAGAATTACTTGAGGGAAAATCAAGTCGAGGGATGATCGGCGGCGAAGTCTACCGCTCTGATGATGCCGGGATAACATGGAAGAAAGTAAGCCCGGAGGGGCAAAGCATCGGCGGCGCTCCAGCATATTATTACGGTCAAATAATAATCGATCCCAATGACGATAAAGTTGTCCACGTCCTGAGCGCTGCTTCCTGGGGAACAACAGATGGCGGCAAAACATGGAAAAGGCGTCCTTTAGGATTTGGGGGTGACGATCATGCCTTATGGATAGACCCTGATAATTCGAATCACATGATTTTAGGCTATGACCATGGTATGGGCATAACCTATGACGGCGGCAAAAACTGGTATCATCCTGATTTTATGCCTTTAGCCCAGTTTTATACAGTAGGTGTGGATATGTCCTACCCTTATAACGTCGCAGGCGGCACCCAGGACAACGGATCACTCATGGGTCCCAGCACGAAACGTAACGGCGAACCGATTAGGCTTGAAGACTGGCAAAAGGTAGGGGGCGGTGACGGAATGTATAACGTGTTTGATACGAGTAACAACCGTTACCTCTATAATGAATCTCAGTTCGGTCCTCTTTCAAGACTAGACCTGAAAACCGGGGAAAGGAAAGACATAGCATATCAAAAGAAAAACCCTAAGCTTCGCTGGAATTGGAATTCTCCGATATTGATATCTCCGCACAACAGCAATGTTATCTACCATGGAGGAAACATACTGGTGAGGTCACCCTTCCGTGGTGAATCCTGGGAAGAAATCAGCCCGGACCTGACTACTAATGATCCGAGGAAGCTTATTACCGGAAAAGGAGGAGCAGGAAATATTCAGTATTGTACGATAACAACCATTGATGAGTCACCTCTTGAGGAAGGCGTGCTCTGGGTTGGAACAGACGACGGCAACGTCTGGGTTTCGAGAGATGGCGGTAAAAACTGGAAAAAGCTTAACGACCGCATAAAAGAGAATCCTGGATACTGGGTGAGCAGAGTCATCGCCTCCCACCATTATGCCGGCACTGCATATGTTTCATATACCGGCTACCGGAGGGATGATTTCAGACCATTCCTGTATAAAACCACAGATTATGGAGACACATGGATTTCCATAGCTTCTAATTTGCGGGATGAGCCTATCAATGTCATAAAAGAGGATCACAAAAATCCGAATCTCCTCTTTGTAGGAACTGAGTTTGCAGTATACGCCTCCCTGGACGGTGGCAAAAATTGGACCAAGATGAAAATCAACATGCCTACCCAGCCAGTCCATGACCTGGTGATTCATCACAGGGAGAATGATCTTGTTGTAGCTACACACGGCCGCGGCTTTTTTATTACTGATATTACTCCACTTCAAGAATTGACACCTAAAATTCTTTCTAAAGATGTTCATCTTTTTGACATAGAATCTAAAGTGAGATGGATAAACAATAAATTTAACGTTTCCAGTTCATCCAATTTTGATGGCAAGAGCGAACCCAAGGGCATTGTGATCAATTATTACCTGAAAAACAAAGTGAAGAGTGATGTTAAGGTGACTGTTTACAAGGGCAATAAGCTAATTAACGAAATAGAAGGTAAAAAGGCTAAAGGCATAAACAAAGTTCTGTGGGATATGACGCAGCCCAGAAAACGAACAGAAGAAGAGAAGAAGAGAGCTCGGGAACGAAGGGAGCGGTTTAGAGCGTTTGGATTTCGGAGACCAATGGACATAAACTACGCCTACGATCCTGTGCCATTAGGCGAGTATAAGATTGTTCTTAAAGTCGGCGACCGGGAATTCACAAAGAATGCATCTATTCTCCAAGACCACTGGTACGATAAATAAAAGGGAAAACTTAGAACAGGACTTCGAATTTCATTTTTCTTTTCTTTAATTCATTCATAAGCCTCTCCTTATACTCGCGGAAGAATTTATCGGTTGTTGCCTCCTCCAGGCCTTGATGATTGTAAAATCCTCTTATTGTGTATAAATAGTTCATTTTATCTATGTAGATTTTGTCCGTCTTCCCCTCCAGAAATCCCACAAGTTTTTCGGGATTTCCTGGAAGCAGGGGACCGACAAAAGCAAATGTTCTTATTCCTTTTGAGTGAATTTTCTCAAGAGCGTTTAGCCTCTCCTTTACCGACGATGCTCCTGACTCGAATAATTTCGCTATCCTCTCATCATCGGTAGCTATGGTAAATCCCACCTCAATTTCCTCAAACTGGAGAAGTAAATCCAGGTCACGCAAAACAAGCTTTGATTTTGTCTGAATATTAACAGGGAACTGTTTCATTACCAGTTCTTTCAAGCACTGCCTTGTTAGTTTGTATTTTGCCTCCAGGGACTGATAGGGATCACAAACAGATGAAATCCAAACAATGCCTTTTTTTGCCCTCTCAAGCTGTTTTTTCAGGAGTTCGGGAGCATTGATTTTAACATCAACAAATTCGCCCCATGGCTCTTTATGTCCAGAATATCGCCTCATGAATAGGCGGGCATAGCAGTATGTGCAATTGTGCTCGCAGCCGGTATAGGGGTTGAGGCAGTAATCAAAAATTTTTGATTTGTTGAGAATGCTCTTTGCCTTAACTTCTTTGACTTTCAGCATCGAAATCTGATCTCATGCATAAAATTATCCAACTTATACCTAAAAGTTTCCAAAATATACATAAAGATTATAAACTTAAATATGCTCATCTATCCAGATAGAAGTTATGATACTTAAGAATTTCTAAATTTAAAATGCTTAGCTCAAATCGATAATAAACGCGCGGAATCTGGAGCCACAAGGAGAAAAACTTTAAGTTTTAATAAGCTATAAGATTCAACCATGTCAATAATTAATTTGACAAATATTCCTTAGCTCCTTACATTAGAAATTTCCTTAATAAAAACAAAATATTTGTCGGAATGAGAATATTAATTACATATTATCAGAATCGGATCAAACTCTTACGAGTCGGCATGCTTTTCTTTTCTTTATTTTGCTTCTTCTCTTCTATCTGCCCTTACTCATTCTCTTCTTCTTCTCCTGCTGCTTCTTGTTCCTCCTCAACCTTAGTTGCTCAGGAAGAGGATCAGAAAGAGAAGGAAAAGCAAAAAATAATTACAGAAGAAATAGTCGTAGAAGCCCCGTTGCCCAAAGATCTTCCCCTATCCACAACGTCTTTGATAAAGAGAGAAAAAATTGAATCCTTGTCTCCTAAAGACCTCTCTGAAGTCCTTTCTTATACTTCAGGGACATTTATCTCTTCTGGTTCAAAAAACGAATTCAGGATAAAAATCCGAGGATTTGAAAGCCAGAGAATTGTTTTGCTTTATGATGGAATACCCATTTATGAGCCATTTTTTAATTCATTTGACCTTAAGACTTTCCCTGCAGAAGAAGTTGAGAATATAAAGGTTGTCAAAGGTGCTTCTTCTGTTCTTTATGGTCCCAATGCACTTGGGGGAATTATTAATATCATTACCAGAAGACCCAATCCTCCCTCGTTTTCCCTGAAAACGCTCTATGGAAGCAACGACTCCTTCAATATTACTTCCTCAGGAGCAATTAATTGGAAAAATGTCTTTTTCTCCGGCTTTGCTTCTTTTGACAAATCAGATGGATTCGAGTGGAACAAGAATGGAGAAAATACTCTCAGAGAAAACAGCGATTATGAGAGAAGAAACATTACAGGCAAGGTGTACTTTTATCCCAACCAGAAGAGCGAAATACTCTTAGAAGCCGCTTATTACAGGTCAGAGTTTGGTGTCCCTGTTGCAACAGAATATTACTTTCCGCGCTACTGGAGATTCAAGAGTTGGAATCGTTTCCAGCTCAATCTCGGTGGCACATTTTCTTTGTTGAAAAATGGCCACCTTAAGTTTAGAAGTTACTATGTCAGGCACGATAACATCCTTGATGCTTACACAAACGCAAGTTTGAATGAGCTGATGTGGGAGTCCACGTATGATAACGATTCTTACGGAGCCTTCCTTCTTGGGACCGTTCCTTATCTGGCTCAAAATGAATTGAAATTTAGTTTAAATTACAGAGATGATAATATCAGAACTCAGGATTACAGGGGAGGGGAATGGGAAGAGTTTCAACACCAGACTCTTTCCGTTGGATTCGAGAATCATTTCGGCCTTAATCCAAGATTGAAATTGGCAGCAGGGGTAAGTCTTGATTATTTGAGAAAATATTCAGGAGATAACAAAGCATCATTAAATCCTATTTTAGGTCTAAAATTTAATCCCTACGATTACATGGATATTCATTTGACACTCTCTCAAAAGTCAAGATTCCCGTCGATGAGGTCATTGTACAGCTCGCGCGGCGGAAATCCAGATCTTAAGGATGAACGAGGAACAAGCTATGAATTTGGTTTAAGGTATGAAAGAAATTTTCTTCTCTCCGTTGCTATTTTTTATAATAAGATGAAAGATCTTATCAGTGCTGTGCGTTTACCCAGTGGATTTCAGACAAATTTAAATATTGGAAAAGCACATATCTTCGGCTTTGAACTGGAATCCCAGAAAGCAGTCAGCTGGATGAGCTTTTCTGCAAACTATACCTATCTTAACGCGAGAAATGAAGAAGAAGATCGTCCGCTTGACCTTGTCCCTGAATCCCAGTTTAATTTTGTTCTGGACGTTACGGCTAAAAATAAACTTCAATTCACTTTGTGGGGACTTGCTGTCTCTAGTTCGGAGGTGAAAATCTTCGATGATATAGTCAAGATTCCCGGTTACTTTGTTTTAAATGCGACGATTTCGAAAAGCTTTTCGAATTTCACTATTTTTCTTAAAGGAGAAAACCTTTTCAATAAATATTATGTAACTGAACCAGGATACCCGATGAAAGCGAGGACAGTAAGTGTTGGGCTAAAATTCAGATTAGCAAGAGATGAACTAATTAGGTAGTTGATGATAAATTAAAACGGAAATAAAAATGCTGATTAGATAATTCCGGATTGATAAAAAGAATCCCTGCTTTTTTCTACTTTTTCTCAGTTAATTTCTTCTGTTTCTTCTTCGCTTCCAGTCCTACAGGAGCGATCCACTTGAGAATCTCTTCCTTTGCCCCTTTTTTCATATTCTTTATCTTTAATCCTATCTCCAATTTATCACCTGCCATTTTTTTCCAGGCAATTTCTGCTCTTAACGGGGTTTTTAGTCCTTTTTCCGGAACATAGAGCTCCAACTCTATATCGGAACCTGGATCAAGGGTAACAATATTGACAATTAACTTGCAGCCTCCGCGGGAAAAATCATGAACTGTGGTTCTTTGTACTAATTTATGTTTCCCTTCTGCTTGCAATACATGTGCAGGAAGCAAACATTTATACCGTTTATCTTTTCTTCTTTCGTCAGGCATTTTATTTTTTAGTCTAGCGTGACAAAAAGTATTTTTGGCATAATTTTATTAGAATCCTATCTTTAAATGAGGAAAGAGTCAATATTTTTTTAAAAAAAATGTCGCATTATGTCTTTTTTTGTCCTATAAAAGAGGTGCAAGAAAGATTTGATTCTTTATTATTTCCACAGGAGGAAAATTCAATGAAAAAGAGAAATTTAAGAAAATTAGCTTTGCTGCTCCCGTCTTTAATCATTGTCTTAGTTTTTCTGCTCTCAGGCCGCTCAAACGGAGGAAATCAAGTTGCTAAGCTCCGGTTTGGAATTTCGTTTACCAAAGAGCAGAGTAGAACTCCTCTTGACGGACGGGTGTTGTTGATGGTCTCCATTGATCCAAGCAGGGAGCCACGGTTTCAGATTAGCGATAGTCCGAATACGCAATTAATTTTTGGTATTGATGTAGATAGGCTAAAACCAGGGGAAATAGCGGTAGTAGATAGGAGTGTTTTTGGCTATCCATTGAAAAGCATATCAGAGATTCCGGTCGGAGAATACTGGGTTCAGGCTCTTTTCCATCGCTATGAGACTTTCCATCGAGCTGATGGTCATACTGTGAAACTCCCGATGGATAGGGGAGAGGGACAGCGTTGGAACCGGGCGCCTGGTAATCTTTATAGCACTCCTCAGAAGTTACGGATCGATCCCCAAAAAGATGAAATGATAAAAATTACTCTTGATGAAAAAATCCCACCAATCCCTGAGCCAAAGGATACGAAATATATCAAGCATGTAAAAATTAAGAGTAAACTCTTGACAGAATTCTGGGGCCGTCCTATGCACCTCGGTGCCTGTGTTCTCTTGCCTGAAGGTTTTGATGAACATCCTGAAGCGCGCTATCCTCTTGTCATTAATCATGGTCATTTCCCGTCTACATTTAGCGGATTTAGGGAGGCTCCTCCGGATCCAAATCTTGAGCCTGTGTTTAGCCAAAGATTCATGCGGAAAGGATACAACAAGACTGTTCAAGAATATGCCCATAAATTCTACAAAGATTGGACAAGCCAAGAATTTCCGAGGATGGTTATCATAAAAATTCAGCATGCGAATCCCTATTATGATGATTCTTATGCTGTGAATTCAGCAAATCTGGGACCCTACGGAGATGCGATCACCTATGAGCTCATCCCGTATATCGAGAAGAAATTCCGTTGTCTTGGAGAAGGCTGGGCGCGTTTTCTTTACGGTGGTTCAACAGGCGGATGGGAAGCACTAGCCGCTCAGGTGTTTTATCCTGACGAATATAACGGTTGCTATGCGGCCTGTCCTGACCCGATCGATTTTCGTGCCTATGGTATTGTTAATATCTATGAGCAACAAAATGCCTATTATGTGGAAAGTCTATGGAAGCGAACTACAAAGCCAGGGCGCCGGAATTATCTGGGTGAGATCAGTTCTTCACTTGAAGAGATGAATCACCGGGAACTTGCTCTAGGAACGAATAGCCGGTCGGGTGACCAATGGGACATCTGGCAGGCAGTTTATTCGCCGGTCGGTGAAGGTGGCTATCCAAAGCCTATCTGGGATAAGTTGACTGGTGAAATAGATCATTCTGTGGCTGAATACTGGCGTGAGAATTATGACCTTAGATATATACTGCAAAGAGATTGGAAGACACTCGGTCCCAAGCTTAAAGGAAAAATTCACATCTACTGCGGTGATATGGATAACTATTATCTAAACAATGCTGTTTATCTTACAGAAGAATTTCTCGAAAAAACGAAAGATCCTTATTACGATGGAGTCGTGGATTACGGAGACAGAGCAGAGCATTGCTGGAATGGAGATCATACGAGGCCGAATGCGATTTCACGGTTGAGGTACCATCAGATGTTTATTCCAAAGATTTTAGAGCGAATTCTCAAGACTGCGCCAGCTGGGGCAGACCTGAAAAGCTGGCGGTATTAAGTTTAGACGTCTTGACGTGAAGACGTTTTAACGTTACAGTATTTACAATGAGGTGATAACATGAGAAATAACACAAAAAGAGCCACAATATACATAGATTCTGAGCTGCATCATGCCTTGCGAATAAAAGCTGCAGAGACAGAACGTCCAATTTCTGAACTAGTTAACGAGGCAATTAAATATGCGCTGATAGAGGATTCTATCGATTTGTCTGTATTCGAACAGCGGAGGAATGAACAGCTTTTAACCTTTGAAGAAGTTTTAAAGAAGCTCAAGAAAAATGGCAAAATATAAAATCTTCATAAAAAAGTCAGCAGCAAATGAACTAGAAAATATTCCCAAGAAAGATTTAAAGCATATTGTTAAACGCATTCAATCACTTACTGAGAATCCAAGACCTCGTGGGTCTCAAAAGCTTTCAGCTCAAGAACGTTATCGTATTCGGCAGGGCAATTATAGAATAGTGAATTCTATTCAAGATAAAAAGTTAGCAGTTCAGATATTCAAGATTGGTCACAGACGAGAAATCTATTGCTCAAAAATAGTCAAATAGAAGTTAGCCATAGGAGGAAGTAGCGTCTAACCTGCTTCCAGCCGAAGTCCTTTAGAGTATTGGACGCGAGGACCTAGGCCTGTTTGATTCCAATATAATCAGGCGTTAGATGATATTATCTCAGCTTGAAAATGTTTAAGAAAGCCATATTATCTGCGATATTTCTGTTTTTTCCTCTTATTCTCTCCTCGCAGGAGATAATTGAGAAGATTGAGATAGTAGGGAATACGAGAGTACCTCAAGAAACAATATGTTATTATCTTTTTATGAAGGAGGGGGGCACCTTTAACGGAGATATGCTGAGGAAGGATTTTAGAGTTTTATGGTCCACAGGATTTTTTTCCGATATCAAAATAGAAGAAGAGCAAGGCACAAAGGGTAAGATTGTAAAAATCACAGTTGTGGAGAATCCTGTCATCAGGAACATCAGTTATAAGACGGGAAGAAAGCTGAAAGAGGATGATATTGTCAAAAAATTAAAGGAGAAGGAAGAAATTATCATCCCTTATTCCTTTTACAGTCCCTATAAAACCCAGTTAATCAAGAAGACAGTAGAGGAACTGCTTGTTGAGAAAGGACTTTATTCCGGAGAAGTTAAAGTTGTTGTGAGCGAAAAAGAAAATAGCAGGGTAGATATAATCTTTGAAATCAAAGAGGGAAAGAAAATTAAAGTTGGTGAGATCGTCTTTGAAGGAGACACTAAGTTGCCTTCGAGCGTTCTCCGAAAGGCTATGACAGAGAACAAAAAACATGGAATTATATCCTGGATAAAACGGAAGGATGTATTTAAGCCAGATAAACTTGATGAGGATTTAGCCGGTATAAAGGATAAGCTTCAGGAGTATGGGTACATGAAGGCAATAGTCGGTGAGCCAAGGATAGAGGAGATTACAAAGAGTTCTATTTTATTAAAGAAGCAGAAGATGAAGAAGATCATTATTCCTGTTGATGCTGGCTCCCGTTATACGGTAGGCGAGGTTAAGATTGAAGGAAACAAAGTTTTTTCGACAGAGGCTTTGAGGAAGTTCATAACATTCAAGAAAGGCGAGGCTTACAGCGCAAAAATTAGAGATGAAAGCGTGGAAGATATAGGGGAAAATTATCGAAACAAAGGCTATCTTTATGCCCGGATAATACCAGTGGAGAGCCTCGATGTTGAGAGGAAAACTGTCAATGTTACCTTTAATATAGACGAGGGCGAGCTGACCTATCTGAACAGGCTCGAGTTCAAGGGCAATACGTTTACCAACGACAAGGTTATAAGGCGGGAAATGCTAATCAGCGAAGGGGATAGGTTTGATTTTGGATTGTTTGAAGATAGTATTCTAAAGATAGGGCAGCATGGAATTGTTGGGTTGGAAAGGGAGCCGCAGATAACCCGAAATCCTGATAAACCTGCTCAAATCGATGTCACTCTCCATCTTAAGGAGCTTCAAAAAAGCTACTATCTGTTTTCTGGTGGATATAATGGCTACGGAGGAACTTTCGGAGCTTTTAACTATTCTCACCTAAATTTCTTGGGCACAGGCAAAACCTTAGAACTCACGTTAGATCATGGAGAGAGGATTAAAAATTATAAGTTTGGCTTTTCTGAACCTTATTTTCTTGATTATCCGGTTAATGTTGGGTTTAACGCTTATTATCACGACATTATATTCTCCGATCTTTACGACAGCAGAGGAAAAGGGGCGGATTTAACAATCAGTGCCAGGTTTAAGAGATATTGGAGAGCAAGCCTCACCTATAGCTTTGAAAACGTAAATGTCGAGCTCCCTGAAGAAGATAGCGATGTACAAGTGGACCCAATATATTCCGATATGTTTGGGCTGGGTGAACATGATGTAAGCAGCATAATCCTGGCGTTTTCCCGTTCTACTCTTGACAGCCCTATCTTCCCAACCAGGGGAACTTTATATTCAGCGTCATGCAAATTCGCGGGGTCGTTTTTAGGAGGAGATATAAGCTTGATCAGGCCTCAGTTCGAATGGAGCTTTTTCCATCCATTGGTTGGCGACCACTTTATTGGATTTCATATCGAGTACCAGTTTATCGAGGCCATAGGAGGTTCTCAAGTGCCCTTCTGGGAAAGATTTTATCTTGGGGGAGAAAGATCCATCCGAGGATATGGTATTTACAGCATCGGGCCTCGAAGCGAACAAGGGACGAATATTGGTGGGGAAAAATCTATTGTATTCAATGCTGAATACGTTATGCCTGTCGGCGGGCCTTTGTACGCTGTTTTATTCTATGATGTAGGCAATGCCTATTCTTCTGATCAAAAAATTAGCTTGAACGATATGTATTCTTCAGCTGGCCTGGAAATGAGGATATATTTTTCTAGCTTGCCCATTCCCATAAGGCTCATTTTCGCCTACAATAACCGTAAAATAGATCCAGAGGATACCAACTTAGCCTTTCGTTTCACATTAGGAACCACTTTTTAAGCTTAAAGAGCAATATGGGTTTGTTGAATCAAACCCCTACAAGGTCGGTTTTATAATTTCTGCCATGCGCTTAATGTAGCCCGGATCTGTCCCACAGCAGCCGCCGATGATGTTAGCTCCGTTTTTTATCATCTGGGGGATATACTTAACGTAATCTTCAACTTCTCATTTAGCTTGGGCTGGTTTTACATAATATCCTTTCTTGCCTTCTTTTTCCAATAAAGGAAGGCCGGGATACCTATGCCGAGCATGATTAATCCAATCGTGGATTTCAAAGGCTGGTTTATTACTATGTTGAAAAAAACTGCCAGATTGATAATGACAAAAAAGAGAGGAATTACGGGATAACCCCAGGTCTTATAAGGCCTTTTTCTATCTGGCTGTTTAAAGCGCAGGATTATAACAGCAAAACCTGTAAGGGCAAAAAAGATAACCAGCGCAAATACGACATATTCAAAAAGATCCTTGTATGTCCCGGATAGACAGAGTAGGGAAGACCATATCGCCTGGCCAACTAAGGCTTTGGAGGGGACACGGTAACGTGGATGAATGTAAGCCATGCTTTTAAAGAATGATCTATCTTTGGCCATGGCGTAGTAGACCCTTGGTCCATAAATGATGGTTGCACTTAAGCATCCGAAAATAGAGATCATGATTGCAGCTGAGAAGAAATGAGTGGCCGTAGGTCCAAAGAGCTGGGTTGAAGCTAATTCTCCTATCCTGGTAACTCCTTTCATTTTATCTATAGGAAGAGCCATGATATACACAAGATTCATAAGAAGATAGATGATAGTTATACCGAGAGTCCCCAGGATTAAGCTTAAAGGAAGATTTCTCTCAGGTTTTTTGATCTCCTCAGCGGTGCAGGTTGGCGAATACCAGCCGTCATAGGTCCAGAAAACTGCAATAAGAGCAAGTCCAAATAGCGACATTAATGTGTCAAAGCTGAGTCCAGTCTCTACTGAAAAAATTTGACCAAAGTTCGTAATTCCAGCCTTTTTTCCAATTGTCAATCCTAAGATAACGAATGCAGCAATAGCAGCTATCCTTAAGAAAGTAAATATATTCTGAACTATAACTCCAGTTTTTATGCCAAAATAGTTTACTCCTGAAAGTATTAATATAGAGGCTACTGCCACGAGCTGGCCGGCGGATAATGAATAAGAGAATCCAAATACGTTTAATTGCAAAATATAAGATTGGGTTGAAAGAGAAGGTATGAAATATCCGACAAATTCAGCAAAAGCCACGCCCAAAGTGGCTATGCCTCCGCACATTATGAACCAAAAAAATCCCCATCCGAAAAAGAACCCTGCCCATGGGCCATATGCTTCCCGAATATATATATATTGTCCTCCAGCCTTGGGAAACATTGCTCCCAACTCAGCAAAGGAGAGCGCACCGCTTATAGTTATTAAGCCTCCTACAAGCCAGACAATCAGCATGAGACCCGGAGAAGGCAGGTACTCAGCAATAAAACCAGCGGTCATAAATATGCCCGAGCCTATAACCGCTCCAATAACCAGAGAAGTTGAGTCGAGGAGATTTAACTTTCTTAAGAATTGAGGTTTTTTATCTTTTTCAAGCTGATTCATTCTAAAAATACTCCTTAGATCATAGTTTAGATTTATATCTACACTTTAGTTTTTTATCTATTTTGTATTCTCTTAATATTTTTCATAATATTTTTTTATAATCAACACAAATCTCAAAATAATTAATACAAAAACTTTTTTAATTTACTAAAAACATTTATTTTATTTAAATTTTGACATTAATAACTTAATTGGTATATATAAATAGACGTTCAATATTATCTATAATCTTTGTGGGCTTTAAATAAATAAATTTAAATGATATGATATCTTATTTGATATCAACAAGTTACGACACAGTGTCGGCATGCCGACATTATTTTTAAATATTTTTATTTTATTCTTGCAATTGCATAAAATATTTTATATTTTAAACTCAGATCGTTTATGTGGAGATAATATTTGATACTTGCTATTGCTAATCAAAAAGGAGGGGTAGGGAAGACAACTACAGCTTTTAACCTTGCTTCTGCACTTGCCTTAATAGGAAAAAATACTCTTTTGGTTGATATTGATCCTCAAGCACATAGCACGGTTTCCCTTATAAATAATTCTTCTCAGTATGATAAATCTATTTATGATGTTTTGGTAGATTCAGAAGTAAAAATAAGGGACATTATAGTAAAGACGTCAGTCCCAGGGCTTGAAATAGCAATTTCAAAGATTGCTATGGCAAAACTAGAACCAGTTTTATTGGGGGAGATTGATGGACATTTCAGATTGAGAGACGTTATTGTGCCGATAAAGAAGAGGTATGAATTTATTATAATAGATACTCCGCCGACGCTAGGCTTAATAACGCTTAATGCCCTTGTTGCAGCTACTCATATTCTAATTCCAATTCAATCATCTTATCTGAGCTTAGAGGGGACAGATGATCTTCTTGAAACAGTAATAAAGATCAGAAAAAATGTAAATCCTAATTTACAAGTTTTAGGTGTATTAATAACTCTTCATGACAGAAGAACAAATATATCCAGAGATGCAGTAGAAAGAATAAAAAGGGTTTTTGGAAAAAAGGTTTTTAGGACAATGATATCGAAAAGCGTAAAGCTAGAAGAGAGTCCTGCATATAGGGAATCCATTTTTACATATGCTCCGGATTCAGTAGGAGCAATGCAATATAAAAAACTTGCACAGGAGGTTATAAGGCGTGCAAAAAGCTAGGAAGACAGGTTTGCCTGATGATATAACTATGAGGCATGATAATCATTATGTAGATCTTATAGAAGATAAATTATACGGGCCAAGAATAAGGATGATATCCATAAATAAAATAGATCCAAGCCCTAATCAGGCAAGAACTGAATTAGGGGATATTGAAGAATTAATGGCCTCTATAAAAGCAAAAGGAATTCTTCAGCCGATAATTGTAAGGGAAAAAAATGGTAGATATGAAATTATAGCAGGAGAAAGAAGATGCATTGCAGCTAAAAATGTTGGATTAAAAGATATTCCATGTATAGAGATGAATGTTTCAGACAATGAAGCCATGGAACTAGCACTTATAGAAAATCTACAAAGAAAAGATTTAAGTGTTTTTGAAGAAGCTGATGGCTTAAATGCATTAGCTGATATGTATGGATACAGTCATAAACAAATTTCTGAAAAAATTGGAAAAGCAAGATCGACTATAACTGAAATTATAAGCATAAGTAAGATACCGAAGGAAATAAGAAATATGTGTGAAGATTTCAGTATAAAAAGTAGAGGTACCATTATTGAGATAGCAAAACAAGAAAATGAAGATAATATGTATAGACTTATTACAGAAATAAAAAAGAGAGAATTAAAAAGAGAAGATACGAGAGATCTTTCTAAGATGATAAAAGGAAAAGAAAAAAAGATTGATAAATATGTTTATAAATACGAAGAAAAAGATAAAAGTTTTAAGCTAAAAATAGAGTTTAAACAGCAAAGAGTAACAAAGGATGAAATAGTACAAATATTGGAGAAACTGATAGAGAAGCTGAAAGTTAGGAATTTTTAATTAAAAATGTATGTTAGTTGACATAATAACCGTTATGCGACACAGTATTCACCTAAAATATAACCTATTGATAATAATAGAGTTGTAAGTTTTCCTCCGCTGTGGATATCTCAACCGCCTGAATTTTGTGCAATTGTGGAAAATGGAAAACAATAATTTCCTGAAAATATGAAAAAC